>JASFFF010000104.1:0-9674 GCA_050124445.1 Desulfosarcina sp. | reverse complement strand
GGCCCTCGGCCAGTAGGTGGCGAACAATGGCCTTGCCCAAGAATCCGCCCCCGCCGGTGACCAGCGTGTTTTTACTTAACATTTTCATTTTCTTAGCTTCTTTTGGGCCCAGACGGCCAGCTTTTCCCTGAATATCTTTGAGTTATGGCGAATGTCCACCGGAAACGCGCGGTGGAACAGGAGGGTGTCAATGGATTCGGTGAGTGGGCTGGCCTTGGCCAAATCAAGCAACTCCTGCCGAAGGCGTTTTTTGCCTCTGCCATTGTCTTCGGGATCCAGTTCGATGCAAATTACCGGACACTGACGCCCTTTGGGCCCAATGCCTACCAAAGCACTGCGGAACACCCGGGGGTGGTTGTTGAAGATGGCCTCGCAAGGAATGGTGTACAGGTTTTTTTTTGCGGTGACCACCCGATGGCCCTTGCGTCCACAAAACCAGATACGCCCTTTTTTGTCCAACCAACCCAGGTCTCCCATGCGATGCCAGAATGTGTCACCGTCTTTGATTTTGGCCAACGCATCGTCCCTGGGACGCTCAAAGTATCCGCGGGTGACCTGGTCTCCGCTGACAACGATCTCGCCGGTCTCACCCCCGGGGACACACAGCTCGTCGGTCCATTGGGCGATGGGGCCGTCTGAAATGCGAATAATGCGTACGTCGATACCGGTGATGGGTTGACCCACACACATACCGTAGCCCTGCTCGCTGAGCACACGGGTCTCGCCCAGGATCTCGTCGCTGCCGAAAGAACTGACCGGCATGGCCTCGGTGGCACCATATCCGGTATGGATTTGCGCGCCTTGGGTGAGCATGCTGCTGAATTGCTCAATGTTGGCCGGTGCGGCCGGCGCGCCGGCCGATATCACCCGCTTCAAGGTGGGCAGCGTGATGCCCTTCTGCTTGCCATAGCGCCCCACGCGGTTGAGCAGGGCGGGGGAGGCGAACATGTTGGTAACGCCATGGTTGGCGATGGCCTCGACGATGCGTTCAGGATTGACCCGGGCGGGTTTGGTCGGATCCATGTCGGGTATGATGGCGGTCATACCCAGTGCCGGGTCGAACAGGGCAAACAGTGGGAACGTGGGCAGGTCGATTTCACCTGGCGAGATGCCAAACTGGGCGCGAATGTTGCGGACCTGGGCATCGAAAACCCCATGGGTGTAGACCACCCCTTTGGCCGGACCGGTGCTGCCGGTGGTAAAGAGAATGGCGGCGATCTCATCGGCCCTGGTGTCGGCCATCCGAAACGGCTCCCACTGCCGGCTGCGCATCTGGTTCAGTGTTCGGCCGCCCCAAAACCATCGCTTGCCAACGGTGATAAAGGTATTGACGCTGGTAAAATACTTAGGTGCCAGGGTGCGCAGCACATGCGCCGCCGGAATACCGATAAGGGCCTGGGCACGGCTCTCTTTAAGGCAGTTTAACATTCGCGACACACCCATGCCCGGATCCACCACCACCGGCACCGCACCCACCTTGAACAGGGCAAACACCAGGGCAAAGAAATCGAGGCTGGGCTTTACCATCAGGATGGTACGCACGCCACGGCTGACGCCGCTACCCTTTAGACCCTGAGCCAGGCGATCCGATTCGATATCCAGCTGGCGAAAGGTGAGGTGGGTATAGGCCACACGGCCTTGGCTGTCCCGGCCGCACGGGCAGACCACTGCACGTTGGTACGATTGAATGCGTGCCATGGTGCGCAGGTAGGTGGCGACGTTGATGGTGGGCTGGCCCGATTTTTGAGAATTCGTTTGCGTGAACATATTATTCCCGCGCCATCGATCCGATTACAGCGGGTGGCGGGCTAAAAAGTCCGCGACCAATTGGATGATCCGACCGGGCGCATCCTCCATCAAATAATGTCCGGCGTCGTCGAACAGATGGTGTTCGGCAGTCGGGAACCGTCGACACCATTCCCGGTAATAATCCACATCAAATACGAAGTCATGACGCCCCCAGAGGATCAATATGGGTAAATGCGCCAAGGTGTTCAGGCGACGGTCCACCCGGTCCACGATGTCGAAACCGGGGTCGTCTGCGGTCAACGGGATATCCTGAACGAAGCGCAGTGTGGCCAGGCGGCTGACAGGGCAGTTGTAGGGCGCCGTAAGGCCTTTTTTTACCGCCGCCGCCAAGCGCTTATGGGCGGCCATGTGGATGGCCGCTCGGGCAAAGAGATTTCCATACAGCACAGCGGGGCGGGCCAAGGCATCCAAGTTGCGAACCATCCACAACCGCAGCGGAATCTTTTTTTTACCAGGCGGAAAGAAACCGGCCGTGTTGGTGACGATCATACGAGCCACCCGCTGCGGGTGGGCCACGGCCCACGCCATGGCGATCATACCGCCCCAATCGTGAATCATCAGCGTGACCCGGTCCAGCGCAAGGTGTTCCATCAGGGCTGAAAAATCGGCCACCCGACTCTTTAGCAGAAAGTCGTAGCGGGACGCATCGGGTTTGTCCGATAGACCGCAACCCATATGGTCAGGGGCAATGCAGCGAAAGTCAGATGCCAGAGCAGCAATAACACGGCGAAAGAGAAAGGACCAGGTGGGGTTGCCATGTACCATGACCACCGGGTCTCCTGCTCCCTGGTCTACGAAATGATAGCGCAATCCGCCGCGCTCCAAGAAATGGGATTGGAACGGGTAGAGGTCCTGATAGTCGGTGGGATCGACCGGTTTGGGCGTGGGATTCATACGCGCTCGGTAGCCGCAGGCACCAGGGCCAATTTAAAGTTTTCCATTTTATAGATGGCCAGACCATCCACACTGAGTATGCCGTCGGCCTGGATTACCGGCATCGGACTATCGGTAATATGGGTGATCCGGGCTTCAACGGCAATCGTCTTGTTGTCGGGAATGATCTGCCCGCGATAGGTCCAGTTATGACGGCTGCCCTGTAGCAGGGCGAAACGATGGGTCGCCGTCCGTTGGGGCCACCGCTCCATTGCCACAGTTTTCAACAGTTGAAAAAAGGATTCTATCCCCAGCGAGCCTGGACAGACCGGATCCTGGTAGAAATGGGCTTTGAAAAACCATTCCTCCGGATCCACCTGCTTGCTGCCCCGGATGTAACCCAACCCGGAGTCCCCGCCCTCCGGTAGATAGGCCTCGACCGCATCAATCATCAGAAGCGCCTTGCCGGGCATCTCCAGCTGCTCGACTGCCTGGGGCAGATTCGCGGCGGATTCCGGCGTCAAGGGATCGGTAACGGCCAAATCGATGGCACCCGCCGTGATTCCGGAAAAGGGTGCCAGGGCGGCCACCAGGGGATCGTTGGCCCCCAAGCCCTTTTGTTGGTTTAACGCCTCGGCGGAAAAGAACCCGAAATAGGTATTGCCAGCATAGATCGGCTGGCCGGCGGAGAGGACTTCAAAATCAAAATTTTCGATGATCATATCGGCCGCTTCGCTGACCTTGGTCATGCGGCAACGCATGGTCAAGGTCCCCTTGTGCGGGGGGATCTGCTGGTGAAATACGGCACTGCCGCCAAGGTTGCGAAATTTCAAATCTCGCTGGCTGTGCAGGGCGCTGCCGGCATAGGCTGCCAGCCAGCCGCATGGCTGCAAGGCAATTTCCAGGAGCACACAAAAGGGCATAACCCCGCTGCGGTCGGCAGCAAAATACCAGTCATTCGGCGAAACATCGTACTGGGCGGTTACCCAACCGCCAGGTTCGAGCTGCCAGGGTTCGGGTTCCACGTGAATGACGCGGTCCAGGAAACAATACGGCGGTCCGGGCAAACGAGCGATCGTGCGGTCGCTGTCGAAGATGCGGTAAGGTTCGCCGAAGGCCGCAGCGGGGCTGCCCACGGCAAAGGCCAGGATGGCGGCCTTGTCGAACAGCGGTGTGTCGGGCGCGGATCGCTGCCCGGCCATGACCGCCGACTGTTTGGGTTGCCGCCACATACCCTCGATGGCCTCACGGTCGATAGCGGTCATTTTAATGGACATGTCTTTGAAAAAGACGATATGGCGACCGTCGGCAAACATGTGGGCGTCGGCAATGGCGTAAGGTTCCGGTCCGTATCCCATTGCGCTGATTTGGATCTCATAGCGCACCTGGCGGGTAGCCGGGGTAACCGGTCCGCGGCATTTCAGGCGGGCGGCGTTGCCGATCACCGGTTCATAACACACGCCGGGCCTGTCGGTCACCCACCCCATGCGCTGCAGAAACACACGCAGGGTGTGGGCACAGCACTCATACATCAACGTTCCGGGCATGACCCGATCATCTACAAAATGGCAGGTTAAAAACCAGTCATCCGGGTGAATGTCGGCCTCCGCACATATCAACCCCAGGCCATAGCGGCCACCCTCGGGGTCCAGTTCGAGAACGCGATGAATCAAGCGCATGCGACCGTCAGGCAGACGCAGGGAATCGGCCAGGGATCGGTTCGCAAACAGGGGGCCGAAACAGCCGGCCAGATCACCGCGGCGCAACGCGTCCAGTTGGTCATCGGAATAGGACTCCTTTGCCATGGGTACCAACGGCCGCCAATCCACTGGCCGTTTGGCGGGCACCGGCACTTGTTCAGCGTGGGTCAAAATGACGCCACCGGAATGGTGCACCTCCTCAGCGGTGAAAAACCCGGCACAACCGTCGCGCATGCTGATCAGGTGCTGATCGCCAATGCTGCCCTCGAACCGGAAAAAGAACATCCAGGTGTCGCCCTGACGCACGAATCGGTCGATGGCGATATCATATCGGATGGTCTCACCGGGCTGGGGCAGCCCCCTGTGAAAAGTCACTTCCGCGTCGAGCAGGCGATAGGCCCGTTCACCTTTCACCTGGTGGTCGATGCCTAGAAAGGAGCTCAGAAAAAGGTCTGCCTGGCCGGCTTCTACGCTGATGCAAACTGGCGCCCGGTCACCGTCCAGGTACCAGGCCCCGGGCAGCACATCGTGTTCGGTAACGACCTGACCCGTGGCCAAAGAGAGCATCTCTCCCCTGACGGAAAGGATGCGGTCCACCAGCATCAGCGGTTCGTCCGGCAGCCGAACGCGAACAGGGTAGGTGTCGACCACGTCGAAGGCCGGGCCCAACACGCGTCCCACGCTGCCGGTGGCAAACTGCATGCACATGTCGCGGTCAAAGGCCGGAGGCCCCGGCAAGGTCGCATGGATCGCGTCCGACGGGGACGCCGGGACACGCAGATCGCCCGGTGGCCGCACGCCCAATCCCAGCAGACGGTTTTGAAGATCAACGGTATCGGCGAACGCTTGGGTCAATTCACGTGATAGTTCCAGGAACTGCTGATGGGTGCTGGCCGTGGTTTCCATATTCTGACGGGCGGTCGCCAGCAGCTGCTCCAGTTGCGTTTGGGCTGCCGTGCCCGACGGCGGCATCACCAATGGTTCATCGGAAGCCGGGGGCAGTGGTTGCGATTGGATGGGATCGGCTGACAGGCGTTGCTCTTTGTCAGCCGCGCCTGCCTTCGTGCGCCTTGGTAGAGCAGGTCGTATTTCGTAACCGCCTGCGATGACCGCCACCGACCGTCCGGTCAGCACCGCCGAGGTATTCGTTGGCGCCACATTGGCGTACAGTCGCTTCAGTTCCAGTGGCACGCGCTGTGTGGTCAATTGGGCCAGGCAGCGCAACAACGACACGATTTCGTTCTGCGTGTCGTGATTGGCCGCCACGGCCAGGTGGGGCCGGCCAGTCAGGATCTGGTCGATCATGCGGGTACACGATGCCCGCGGACCGGTTTCGATGAACACGCGGCAGCCATCGGCATATGCGCGCTTAATTGTTTGCGTGAAGTCAAATCCGCTAACTGCCTGCTGTTCAATGGAATCGGCGACACTGTCAGGGGTGACCGCATAGGCAGTGGTCCGACTGCAGCTGTAGACGGACAATCCCCTTGGCACAACCGTCGGAAAATGGTGCAGCTGACGGTAGGCCGTTGCCACCGGGCGGGCTGCATCGCAGTGGACGGTCACCACGCCGTCCAGAAACACCGCCTGACAGCCCAAGCGGGCGATGGCCTGGTCCACCGCCGGTGCCAGGCCGCCGATGACGCATTCCTGGGGCGAATTGACGATGAGCAGTCGCACGTGGTCAATGCTGGCAAGCACCGGTTGCAGCTGTTCGGGCGGACGGTTGACCACGGCCACCTGCCAATCGACGGGCTCATTCTCTGGAATCCGCCAGGCCTGGCGGAGGGCTGCGCAGGGGCCGGCCAGACGGGTGGTAAACAGATCGGTATCCTGCATGCGAGTCAGCATGTCTCCCCGATCCGACCATACCCCATGGGCGAACAAGGCCGCGGATTCACCCAGGCTGTAACCGATGACGGCATCTGCAGGGATGGAAAACTGCCCCAGGATCTCGGTCATCAGGCTGCCGAAGACGACTTGACCGAATATCATGTTAAGTGGGTCCGATGTCAGTTCGTCAGCGGCAGCTGCCTCCCAACCGGGCTGCCACGATCGTCGCCAGGGCATCAGGCGCCAGGGGCGAAATTGATCCTTTAAACGGGCGGTGTCCCGGTCCATGCCTGTCACAATATCTGGAAAGCGCAAGGCCAATTCGCGTCCCATGCCTAAGTAATGATTGCCCGAGCCCGGATAGACCCAGGCAACCTGACCGTCGGCGCCAATGGGATGGCTGGTATAAAAAACCTGTTTGGAGAACGACGGGGCAGCATTCTTTTCGATGGCCTGGCGCGCTTTCATCAGCATTTCGGCAGGTGCCTGGTCTGCGTCGAGAACCATGCCGATCGCCAAGCCATGGGCGGAGACCGGCGGATGCATCTGCATCCATGTGGCCGCGGACGATTCCAGCGCTGATGGGTCGAGGCGTTGTATCAAATGGGCTTCTAAACGAGACAACCCCTCGGCCAATTGCGCCGGCGAATCCCCGGTAATAACGAACAAGCCGCAGTTGGCCTGCGTGTAAGGGGCGCCATGAATGGCTGCAGGGTTTTCGGGTGCGCATTCATGGGCTTGCAGCAGGACGTGGCTGCAGGTGGCGTCAGCCGTTATGCAGGCGCAGCAGGCAGTTCTGGGACCGTCGTCACGGTTCCGGTACCAGGGTTGGGCGCACTGAAGTACGTGAAACGGCTGCGGCTGATGCGATGCATGGGCCAATTCGGTGCAACCGAGCAGGGGGGGGAGTTGGCGGTGATAGAGGCATAAGGCGGTTTTTGCTAAACCCAGCAATCCATCGGCAGCACCGATATGCCCGCCGATCGGTTTCGTCGACCCCAGGGCAATCGCTCTGGATGGATCGCTCGGATGGTGCCTGCCAAAAAAATCGGCCAGCGCCGCTAACTCCAAGCGGTCCCAATCGGGGACACCGGCGCCGTGAGTCTCCACATAGGACACGGAATCCGGCTTGACAGTTGTGCCATGGAAGGCTTGCGCCAGCGATCGGCGGTAGGTGGTCGGGCGAAGGCCGTCCTTGTCCAACCGGTCGCCGCCGGCAGAACCGATGCTGCGTATGATAGCATAAATCCGGTCTCCATCACGTATGGCCTGGTCCAGCCGTTTGAGCACCAGAGCGACGGCACCATCGCCGGGCAGGGAGCCGTCGGCAGATATGTCCAGGGGGCGGATCCGGTTGGTACCGGACAGTGGCATATATTGCGCCATGCGTATCACGCTGCGCCCTTCAGCAGCCAGATCAACCGCACCCACCAGCATGGTGTCGATTTGGTCTTCTCGTAGCAGGTCAACGGCAACCTGCAGTGCCTTGATGCCCGAGGCGGCGTCGGCCGAGACGACAAAGCTGGGACCACCGAAACGAAATTCCCGGGCCATGCGGCTGGCCACAATCCCGCCCAGGGCACCCAACACCCGCGGTGGGGTTAAGGGTGGGTGGCAATCATCACGCAGTTTGGCCAACCATTGATCCATGGCCGCATCGCTCAGGTCTAGTTCGTGGACCTGGTTCCATTGCCGGGCCGCGGAATACAGTTGCCAGCGCAGGTGATAATTGGTGGCTTCGAAATCGAATCCGATGCCCACCACGACGCCCATACGGGGCCGCGTTTCCCGAAGCGGCAGGCCGGCATCGTGCATGGCACCGGCACCCACCTTGAGTGCCAAAAGCTGTTGGGGCAAGATGTCGTTGATTTCCTTGGGTGGAATCTGGAACTCGCCGATGTTCAGTTGGAGGCGGTCGATATAGCCACCCAATGGATCCATGCCGCCCAGGGCGTCGATCAGGGTCGCATCGACCCCCTTCCATCGTTCGAGGGGGCGAGGGCCGACGGTACTAAACCCTTCAAAAATAGCTTTTTCAAATGATTTCAAACTACCCAGAGAGCCCACGGAGACATCCATGCCCACGATGGCCACCGGGGTCGAAGATGGTATTTCGGTTGAAGTACGAAGCCCCTGGACGGATATGGGTGCTGATCGGCCGGGTGGCGCTTTCTTTGAGGCGGCCGGGACCTCTTGGAAAAGAATATGAGCGTTGATACCTCCGAAGCCGAAGGCACTCACCGCGGCTCGCCTTGGGCTTCCATCGTTTCGCGGGTGCCACGGTTGGGCGCTGACTTGTACCCTGAAGGGACTGTCCGGCAACGGACTGTCAGGAGGCGCCTGTTCAAAGTTGATTGAGGGTGGCAGGATGCCGTATTGCATGGCCAGCAAGATTTTGATCATGCCGGCGGCACCGGCGCCGGTTAACAGATGACCGATCATGGATTTTACCGAACCGATGGCACAGGAAGACGATGCAGCCGATTCGTCCTCCCAGAGTTGAATCAGACTTTCGATCTCGGTAGTGTCGCCAACGCGGGTACCGGTGCCGTGGCATTCGATCAAATCCACATCCGATGGCCGCCAACCGGCGGAGCGATAAGCGGCCCTCATGGCGCGTACCTGACCGCGGCCCTCAGGGGCCAGCAAATTGCCACGCATGTCATTGGACAGTCCGATGCCGTAGATGACACCGTGGATGGTATCCCCGTGATCGATGGCGTCGGTCAGGCGCTTCAGTATCAAAATACCCACACCTTCCCCCACCACCAGCCCGTCTGCCTGGCGATCGAATGGTGCGCATCGACCCGATGGCGAAAGGGCCTGAAGCTGACTGAACCCGGTTTGCGTGTAGAGGCATTCCGGACGCGATACACCTCCGGTGACAACCATATCCGCACGCATGGATGCCAGAGCGTCACAGGCCAGTTTTACGGCAAAAATGGATGACGCACAGGCGGCGTCCAGCGTAAAACTGTCGCCGCCAAACCCCATCTCCGCAGCCAGCAGTGCCGCCGGCAGTCCATCAACTCGGCTGGCAAGGGCATCGTCACGGGTCAAAGCGATGGGTGGGGCGGTGGATGGCTTCGAAAACAGGCGGCGCTCGATGGCCCGTCCCATGATTTTCCGTGAAAAAGCGGAGGCGCTGTCCGTGGGCAGCGCAATGGCTGCCAGTATCGTATGCACCCGGTTTAAATCAACATCGGCTGTCCGACATCCGCTGACGGCGCGTTTGCCGGCGGTCAGGGTCAGCTGGTGAACCGGATCCAACTGCCGGGTCAGCCTCGGATCCAGGCCGAACCCCTCACTATCAAAAGTAAAGTCGTCGATCAGACAGGCGTGTCGGGAATAAGTGGCATCCGGAACCTGACGGGAACGGAGCCGGTCATGGCTTGGCGCGATCCAGCGATGGTCCGGTACCGGCGCCGAACGGTCGATACCCTCGACGATCGTTTTCCA
>JASFFF010000103.1:0-9744 GCA_050124445.1 Desulfosarcina sp. | reverse complement strand
ATTGTCCGCAAAACAGATGGCATGGCAATAGGTCGTGATGCCGCATGCGGCCAAATGACGATCCAAGTTCAAAATGGCAAAATCAACGTCGAAGAAGATGCCTTTTCGCTTTTCGATGCTTCTTTCCAGACTGTCCGAATGAAGGTCTACGAGTCCGGGCATCACCAATTGGCCCTGGGCGTCGATTTCCTGGCATTCCCTGGTACGGATCGCTTGATCACTTATAGTTTCGATTTTTCCATCTTTTATATGTACGGCAGCCTGCTCGTGTAGGCGGAATCCGTCAAATACCGGGCCGTTATGAATCAGCCGTTTAGAGCTTTTGTTTTGCATTCATGCCTCCTGGGCCACCCGTCATTCAAATGCGACCACTCTATCCATCTCGACATCTCTGAATAGGTTATATGTATACAGGCAAACGTTAGGAGTAGATTAGAGGATGAAACTTCCGGGTAGCGACGGAAGTTACCTACCGTTGCTACCCGGTAGGATGAAATATGAACTAGCGGATGCAGCAATGTAGTGATTTAGTTGACGAGAGGCAGGGACTGTAGCGTGGATGGATTTACAAAAAGCGCATTGATAAGCGGTGAAGCCCCATCGAACGAGATAGCGGGCAAAAGCCCTAATTGTATGGTAATCATTGACGTTTATTTTCGCTACCGGATGATGATTGGTATACTGGTAAAGTACAATTGGTTTCCTTGGATTGATAGACGGATATGACTTAACTTTGAGCTGACATGCGCCAGCCGAGCTGAGATGGTAAGTAATTGCACTTCGATTGGGAGTATTCAGCTAAGCGGTCGGGTCTGGCGGCAACACGAACCAGCTTCGATCAAACCCACGCGTGGAGGATTCAAATGGACGAATACAGCCTTTTCCCGAACAGACCCATCGCTGGTGCAGGTACTGTGTCGAGCCGTTTCTTAGGCCTTGGCATCGATTCCTTCCACCGGGCATGCCGCTGGGTACATCATCTGCCCTATGGCTACAACACAAACCGGGATGACCTGATGATTCTATTCGAAGAGAAAATGGGCACCTGCACCACCAAGTATGCCGTGATCGCCACCCTGGCAGCTGAACTGAAGCTGGCCGTCGAGAAGAACATCGGCATCTATTTTTAATTCTAAAAATGATGAAAATGATTTTGATAATCGAAGTGATGACAAAGGACCAGAACCAGAGGGAGATGTTTTAGGAAAGATCCGAGGTCGGACTTATGCCTTCATTGGCTTAGAACGCATCGGTGGGATTATGGTTTATAATGTTACCAATCCATTTGAACCCAAATTTGTGCAGTGTATTAACTCTCGAGATTTTTCAGGAGATCCAGAATCTGATACCGCTGGTGATCTTGCACCTGAAGGATTACTTTTCATAAAAAAGGCATTCAGTCCCAACAAAGAGAACTTACTTGTTGTGGCCTATGAGGTTAGCGGTTCAATAGCAATCTTTAAAGTTGAGGATGTAAAAAAAAAATAACTCTGAGTATGTCAAAACTTTTTGTTGATATGGCCGTAGATTAAACTTTCTGCGGCCATTTTTATTTGTGCGCCCGGCAGGGCGCACTCACTTGGAGGTGCAAGTCCTCTACACACCGTAAGGGCATTAACATTATGTCAATCGCAAGTGACTCTCTCCAAACATACGTCTGACATAAATCTAGCACAATCCTAACATTATTTTCCTATCTTGGAAAAAATTTGAGCGTTGGCTGGAGCAAGGTGGTGAAAATGGATTGAAGCGTCCAAAAGACATTTGGACACCCAGCAGACAGATCCAAATAAAAGGCAAAATTCATCAATGAATTACTACGTTCATCACACACCCGGCAGACTGAGAGTGCGCATCCCTTTGCTGCGCAACAATCATCGCAAGGTCGAGACCGTTAAAACTCTTCTGACGGTCCCCGGTACCGAAACCATCAAGGCGAACGCACTGACTGGCAGCGTTGTTGTTACGTTCGACCAGGACACCCTTGCGCCTCAGGAGTTGCTGGATCTTTTGAAAGACAATGGATTCTATAGTGAGGATCGCGCGATCACGCTGGATAAGAAGCTCCATCACACGTCCAAACGCGCAGCACGCAAAGTGAGCCGGGCAATGTTCGGTTGGGCCGTCGGGAAGGTGCTTGAAGCCAAAGGCTTATCGTTGATCGCAGCGTTTATATAAAAAGAGATTGGATTTCATCCTCTATCTATCAATCCTTCTGGGTATGTAGCTGGATGATCCACCGCCGCTACATTTATCGCTTCCGACGACTACGCATCCCGTTTGCGTTCCAGCCTGCTGATGCGACCTTCAAATCCCGTTTTGGTTCCGTTCTCCAATCCCATTGACAATGCCTGCCTGCAAATATCGATAGCTTCATCGTAACGACCGTCTTGATCCATGGCAATGGCCATCATTTTGAATGTGTCGATGCGATCCGGCCGTCCGTACTCGGTCTGCGAAAAAGCATCCAGCACGCCGGAGGCCTCCTGAATGTGTATCTTTGCATAACGATAAAAGGCATCTCTGCTTTTTGATTCGGAACGGTGTCGATAGTAGTGACTGACAATCTGTTCCAATAGGACATGGCGGTGCACCGACTCAGAGACTTCCGTCAGCATCGCTTCCATCTGGTCTATATCCCCGGACGCCAGGGCCGTTTCCACACGGCTTTGCTCCGTCACCTCACTCTTGGCCGGTTGAGCATGGCTCGCGCCTGCCCGTTTTTGTGCACGCCGCCCCCTGGCCAGAAGAAACAGCATCCCACCGACCGCACCGACCGAAACCCAAAACCAATTCATATCGTCCTCCTGCATGGTGATTAGCCGGCGGGTGATCGTTGCCGGCTCGCGCTGAGTCGATATGGCCCAACGCCGTTCAAAGCATGGTAAACTCCAAAACCCCCGCTGCAGACAGTCCCGCAGAAAGTCCTAGGTCAAGACTTGTTATTCCCGAGGAGCGAGGTGAATCCAACATACTCCGCATTGTCTAAGGATGAGGCGTAGCGCAGATATCGGTCTTTTAACGGAACCGTCAAAGCATGATGTGGGCGTAGCTCACATAGGTGGTGACAACGTAGGTTCCCAGCAGAATCACGCCGAAGGATCGCTTGAGCTGCGCCCCGGAAAACATGATCGCCACCCGAAAAACCGCCAACACGAAAAACATGGCCGGAAACAGCACTGTAAAGAAATGCGGCGGTGCCAACAGACCCGGGTTGGTAACACTGGCGGATGCACCGGCCACGAAGAGAACGTTCAGAATGTCGGCGCCGATGACGTTGCCGACGGCCAGGTCCCCATGCTGCTTACGCACCGCAGTGATCGCCGTGACCAGTTCGGGAAGAGATGTCCCGAAGGCAACCAGCGTCGCACTGACGATTCCCTGAGGGATGCTGAGGCGCAACGCCGTGGTGCTCACCACAGGTATCAGCAGATGGGATGCGGCCACCACCAGACCGATGCTCAGCATCAGTTTCAACAGGCATCTTAGCCCTGTTGACGTCTCGTCCGGCGCCTCGGTTGCACGGTCTTTGGCTACTGGCTCAGTTTGCGTCCAGCGGATAGAGAACCACAGGTACATCACCAGCAGCATCAGGAAAAAGACCCCCATGAAACGTGGCAGCATGCCCCCCATAGTGGTCATCTCGTGCAGGGAGAAAAACGGAATGCAAGACACGATCAACAGGCAGCCCGCAGCGAATTGTACCCACCCCTGGCGATTGACGATGCGCCGCTTCAACGGCAGAGGCGACATCAGTGTGGCCACACCAAGGATCAGCCCTGTATCGCAAATAACCGATCCTACAGCGTTTCCCAGGGCGATCTCCGGTTTGCCTTTCATAGCAGCCACCACTGACACCGCCGCCTCCGGCAAGGTCGTGCCCAGGCTGACAACCGTGGCACCGATCAGAAGGGGCGGCACATGCCAACGAGCGGCCAACCCGACCGCCTCATCGACCAGCAGGTCGGCCCCCTTTCCCAGCACCACGATCAGCAGGCCGATGAATGTTAGCAGCAACGGCAGCGGCCAGTTGGGGAGCATATCGAGATAGAGCGTCATCACGACAGCAGACCTTTTTCATCCGGTTGATAGCGCGGCAAATGCATTCGCCATTCCATGGTTTTATTGTATTTCTTAATGGCCAGCCGGGCGAGCCGCCGGTCCGCCTCAACCACCTGGTAGCCAGAAGCCAATGAGGTCTGGGCATCGTCGGCGATATCCTGGAATCGGTACAATGCCTTAATGATGATGTCCCGCTCCATGACCGCCCCCTTTCGTTTATGGATCTATAGATCCATTGCGTGATCAGTGCGCTCCCACGGCAGGTCCATATCCTGCCGACCAAAATGACCATATGCAGACAGGCGTTGATAAAATCCGTCGGGATGCAATGCCGGCAGGTGCCGCAGACGGAATGCCTTGAGAATTCCGGCCGGTCGGAAATCGAACCATCTGTTTAGGCGTTCGGTCAGGCGCTGGTCCGATTCGCTTCCAGTGCCAAAGGAATTCACCATCAACGATACTGGCTGGGCGATGCCGGTGCCATAGCTCACCATGACCTCACAGACTCTTGCCAACCCGGCAGCGACAATGTTTTTTGCGGCGAATCGGGCGGCATAGGCCCCGCTGCGGTCCACCCGCAGTGGATCTTTACCGCTCAGGGCCTTGCCACTGTGGCGTGCGTATTCGCCATAGGTGTCCACGGCATTTTTCCTGCCGGTGAGCCCACTGTGATGGGATGGCCCGCCGGGATACGGTCCGTTGGGGTTGATGTTGATGGCCGTGCGCCCATTGGGCGCAATCTGCATATCCGCGAATACCGGCTGAACTACTGCATCGACAAGGTCTTGTTTCAATATCTTCCCACTTGGAAGGTTCGGATGGCGGGTCTGAATTTCCATGGTAATACTGTGGATTCTATCCGGCATCCGCTGCCGGTATTCCACACCAACCTGAACCTTGGCGTCGGGCATCAAATAGGGCAGATCCTGTGCTTTTCGGGTGTCGGTAAGCCGCCGGGCAAGGCGATTGGCCAGATAGATGGGCAGTGGCATGAGTACCGTGTTTTCATCCACCGCATATCCGAATACGGTGACCTGATTTTTGGCCTTGATGGCGTCCATCTGCTCATCGGAGAGGACCTGCTCGTCAAACGCATCAGCGGCATCCACGTTCAAGGTTTGCGGCGATGTAAGAATGCTACAGCTGTATGGGTTGAACTCCGGTTGATCGTAACCGATTTGTTTGATCACTTTCCTGGCCAGGCGAGTGAAGTCGACGGTCTTGCCGGAAGCAAAACGCGCGGCAATGAAGATGATGGCTCTGGAAACGGCACACTCACATCGTACCCGTGCTGTCGGTTCAAGGGTGAGAAGATGATCCACCACCGCATCGCTGATACGATCACACAGCTTGTCGGGATGTCCTTCGGTGACCGATTCGGAGGTAAACACGAAATTGTCAATCATGCATGCCTCCTGTAGGCTGCCGCCGCTCCGAGGTTCGATTCAAGGCGGGTTGCCGGCTGCCTGTGTCGCTTTTGCCCGTTTCGTTGAACACCAGGGCCGCCATGGATGTACCGGCAATAACCGCCAGGTCCATCAGCGACGGCGCCGTCAGCCCCAGAAACGTGCGCAGGGGCGCCACGAACATGGTCAGGGCCTGCAATGCCAGTGATCCGCCCACGGCCGCCTCCAAGTAAGGATTGCGGGGCAATCGTTGCCGGGAAAACAGGCCGGTATGTTCAGATCGGCAGCTGAGCGCATGCAGCAGTTGGCCGATGGTCAGGCTCTGGAAGGCCAGCGACGTGGCCCCGGCTCCCATGCCGTATCGAGACAGGCCATATGCGTATGCACCCAGCGCACCGCCGGTGATGGCCGCGGATTCGCGGGTCATGGTTACGAAGTCTTCACCCGAAAAGAGCGGGGCATCGGCATTACGCGGCGGCCGGCGCATGACATCGGCCTCAGCGTTCTCCATGCTCAAGGCCATCCCTGGAAAAATATCGGAAATGACGTTGATCCACAGCAGTTGCATGACATTCAGTGGAAAACCGATGCCCAGGCCCATGGCAGCAGTCATCAACATGATCTCGCTGATGTTGGTGGCCAGGAAGAAATGAACCGATTTGCGAATGTTGCCGTGGATCGTCCGACCGTCTTCCAACGCCAGGGCCAGGGTTTCCAGATTGTCCTCTTCCAACACCACATCGGCCACGTCGCGGGCCACGTCGGTGCCGGTTTTGCCCATGGCAATGCCCACATCGGCGGCTTTGAGTGCCGGGCCGTCGTTGATGCCGTCACCGGTCATGGCCACGGTGATACCGGCCGACTGCAGGGCCTGGACAATCTGCAGCTTGTTGGCCGGGCTGACCCGCGAATAGACATGTGCCTTTTTGGCCAGAGCCCTGAGGGTTTCCGGCGCCATGGTTGACAAATCAGAGGAATCCAGGATCTCCAACGGCGCATTGGCGGACAGGTTCAGTTCGCTGGCCACGGCGAAAGCGGTCGAATGCTGATCGCCTGTGATCATCACCGTCTCGATGCCGGCCTCATGAAACACCTGGATCAACGGCCGCACACTGTTCCGCAACGGATCGGCCATGCCCACCAAGCCCAGCCACACCAAGTTTTCCGGTGCATCCGAGTGCTCATTGACCGGTGGTCGGCAGGCAAAACCCAGAACCCGCAGTGCCTGAGCAGCCATCTTCTCATTCTCCGATTCGATAACCAGCCGCCTGGACTCGGTCAAAGGAATCAATGCATCATCGACAGCCTCCCGGTCGCACATGGACAGCACCTCTGAGGGACTGCCCTTGACGCAGAGGATGCGGGTGTTGTCGGGCATCCGATGCAAAGTGCTCATATACAGTCGATTCTCGGACCGATGGTTGATGGTCAGGCGGCGATGATCCTTGTTCACCTGACACACGTCGAAGCCTGTATCCATGGCCAATTGCACCAACGCTTTCTCGGTAGCCGACCCACAGAGTACGATGCGGCCGTGGACATTGGGGCCGTTGATTTTGATTTCGTGGCACAGCGCGCAGGTAACCATCAGCTGCCCCAGGGCCGGATTGGCCAACGGATCGATCCGCCCCGAATCGTCACGTAGTGTGCCCTGGTCTACTCGGTAGCACCGCTCGCCCGAATAGATGCGCTGCACACGCATACAATTGTGGGTGATGGTTCCTGTCTTGTCCAGGCAGACAGCCTGCACGGCACCCAGGGTCTCCACCGCGTGCAGGTGCCGGATCAGCACCTTGTGTCGGCGCATATTGGTGATGCCCAGGGCGAAATTGATGGTCGCCGCTGCCGGCAATCCTTCCGGTACGGCCGCGGCGGCCAGCGAAATGGACATGCGCAGCATCTTAAAAAAACCATATCCCCTGGCAAATCCGATCATAAAAACGATGCCGCAGACGGCGCCGCACATCAACACCAGCTGATCACCCATGCGGCCAAGCTGTCGTTCAATGGGGGTTTCCGGCGGACGTGTCTGGTTGAGCAGTCGCTGGATGCGACCAATCTGGGTATGCTCGGCCGTGGCCACGACCACCGCGTACCCCTGGCCGCCGGTAACCAGGGTCCCCATAAAGGCCATGTTGGTCCGGTCAGCCAGGGGAACGGTGGTTTTTCGGAGGGTTCGGGCATGCTTGGATACCGGCATGCTCTCACCGGTCAGCATGGACTCGTCGATACTCAGACGAGAAGCTGCGATGATACGCGCATCGGCGGCCACATAGGCGCCCGGTTTCAGCACCAGCATATCGCCAACCACCACCGCTTCCACAGGCACAGTCACGGTTCGTCCGTCGCGCAGGATCTCGGCATGGGGCCGAACCAGTCTTTTGAGCGAAGAAATCGTTTTTTCGGCTTCGCTTTCGGTGAAGTAGCCGATGAACGCATTGGCCACGACGACGCCCATGATTACGACGGCGTCTACAACACCACCGGTTAACAAAGAGACGCCTGCGGCCGCCCCCAGCAAATAGGTAGGTAGACTGTTGAGCTGATCCGCTAAAATCTGCCAACCGGATCGCAGGGATGCTTCCGGGAGTTGGTTCGGCCCGTTCTGTTTGAGCAGATCAACAGCCACAGCCTCGGACAACCCGGTCTTCTCGGCTGAGGCGACCGATGCCAAGACAGTGTGTTTGTCCAGACCATGCCACACTGGCATGCGGTGATCTTCTGCGGGCAGTGGCTTGGCTTGTTCTACCGCGGACGGCGTTCGCTTTGAACTGGCTTCAGCGGATAGAACATCCACAGCCGACCGGTGGGCCTTGGACGCCGGAATCGATGGTTTCTTCTCCAGGCTGTATTCGCTGACAATGGATTCGATGATGACGGCGATTGACCGATGGTCGTTGTCCGAATTGTAGGATACGAGCAAATTGCCCGTGGTGCTGGATGCATCTGCCCGGAGAATGTCGGGTATCGCCGTTAAACGGCGTTCGAGATAGCGTTTGATGGGCGGTGACTGACGAAGACCCGGTATTTTAAATCGGGCCCGGCCGTCAACGACGGTGTGGATGGGCTGAATTTGTGGCATGTCACCATTCCGTTCTTGTTTGGCGTGAGGTTTAACACAACAAAACGAAATCCGGATCCTGACAGTTGACCGTCCAATATTTAGGAAAACAGCTCACTTGTCCGAATCCGACCCAGCAGGTCGGGTCGTTGTCGGCAAACGGATGAATCAAGAATGGTTATCTATTCTTGGCGGCGACGAGAGGCCGGCAGTAAGATGCTTGCCAGGTCGGCTTCCGGCTGGCCGGATAGCACCTGGTTGGCACCTCAACGAAGCGCTGGTGCAAAAAAGGCAGGCAATGATCAACCTAATGGGCTACGCCATTTTTGCGTGCCGGCAGTTGAACAGGTCCTGTTTGTAATCTGAACTCAATCCATGTCATCGGCGAACTGATCTAACAGGATTTTGGAGAACAACCCAAATGCATACCAGAAAAACGTATACCAGGGCGGCCGCCGAAAATTACCACGAGCCAGTTCATAAAGTCCGAATGCAATCAGCATGAAAAATATAATGCCTGGCAGATCCAGCACGCCACCGGAAAAAAGGTAGAGTTGGCGACTCGCACCCCGAATGGGATCGGTGATGCGCTTTGCCAGGGGTATCGGCCTTAGTCCTGTGCGGTCTACAGAAAAAAGTTGTAAATCCCCGGCAGTCTTGCAGACCCGTTCAAAATCGAGCTGCTCATCCTCGATCACCAGGCTGCCCGTACAAGCCGATCCGGCAATACGGCGGCAGGCCAATGCATCGCCGAGACGATTTTCGACATCCTGGAAATAGTCTGCATTCCCTCGCCGCGAACCGATCTTCAGACGCAGTCGATCCGGCAGGCGATGAGCGATGGTGGCTTCCGGTATCATGGTGCTCACGATGTCAACAGGTGAGTACTTCTCGTCATGCTGCCATCAAGCCGCTTCTTTGTCCTCGGACATTTCGGATTTGGCTTCGGCAGCCAGGTCTTCAAGGGTTTCCTTGGTTTCCGCGATGGACACCTTGGCACCCTCGTAGGCCAGCAAGCCGCCCTTGATGACTGCCTTGGCAACAGGCTTCAGGACGCTTCCCACCACTGGGATGATAACCGGCGCCAAAAGAACCACCCCGGCCCCCATGGCCAGGCTGCCAATACTCATTCCTCCATTCAAGAGTTTCATCATCAACCTCCTTTGCTGGCATGTGTTTAATCATCGATACAAAGGCCCCAGACTGAATCCGGAT
>JASFFF010000102.1:0-9780 GCA_050124445.1 Desulfosarcina sp. | reverse complement strand
TTCAAAGGGCAAAGGCTTAAAAAGTAAAAGGTCTAAGGATCCAAGGGGTTGTTCACTCATGAACGTCGAACATCGAACGTCCAACATCGAATGAAGAACAGGTCTACAATTAGCCAAAGCGAGTTATTTTCTCTTCTCGGCGGTTATACTGCTCACAATGAAAACGCTTATCCATTCTTGTGTTTTTCACGAGATTATATCATATCATTCTAAATAGTTGGTAAAATAAACATGCTATGTTAGTTTAATCTAGTATTGGACGTTCGATGTTCGACGTTTGCTCTTTTTCCTTGACCCATTGGATCCTGGGACCCTTGAACCCTTCGATTCACCGTTGAGCGTTCACCGTTTTAGGCTTCGATGCAGCGGCGGGGTTGATCTCCGCCCAATGCGTTCTCTCAAGGCAGGGATGAACCCTGCCACTACGGTCTCCGTTAATCGTTGAGCGCTCACCGTTTTAGGTTTCAGTGTAGCGGCGGGGTTGATCCCCGCCCAATGTGTTCTCTGAAGGCAGAGATGAACTCTGCCACTAGGGTCTCCGTTCATGGATCACGCGGTTGAGCAATACCCAACAATTCCTTGCGCAGGATATCCAACGCCGCCATGGCGAAAATCTTCTTGTTCATCAAGCGCTTGCCAAAGGGGAAATAAAGCCGCCGCCCATAGGATCGATCGGGGCCGGCAAAACCGATGCAAACAGTGCCCACGGGTTTGTCATCGCTGCCGCCGTCGGGACCGGCAATGCCACTGGTGGATAGTCCGTAGGTGGATCCGGCCACCCGCTGGGCGCCTTCGGCCATTTCGCGGGCGGTCTTTTCGTGAACCGCACCATGGGTGTCCAGCGTCTGCCGCCTTACGCCGAGCACGTCGATTTTGGCTTGATTGGCATAGGTGACCCCGGAAAAGAGAAAATAGTCCGAACTGCCGGCCACGTGGGTCAGCCAATTGGCCAGCAGGCCGCCCGTGCAGCTTTCGGCCAGCGCCAGGGTGGCTGATTGATCCGACAACAGCTTGCCGATCACGGCCTGCATGCTCTGGCCGTTTTCCGAGATCACGTTGTGCCCCAGCTGTTTGAGTGCCCAGCCGCTTGCCGCCGCCAGGCGTTTATCCAACCGCTGCGCATCGGCATCTCTGCCGTAAAGCTTCAACTGAATCTGGGGAAAGTTGGCCCGCAGGCCCAGCAGGACACCCGGGAACATGCTTTCCAGGCCGGCCACGCGCTCACCGGCCAACGATTCGGGCAGTCCAAAAGTGGTAATGGTTTTCACCTGGCTGTGCATGACCGCATCGCCTTGAAGCGCAAACAGGTCGGGCAACACCTGATCGGCCAGCATGCGCTTCATCTCGTAGGGTACGCCGGGAAGAAAGAAGAATCGGCAGCGACCGATGGTCAGGGCGAAACCGGGCGCCGTTCCCACCGGATTGAACAGTACCTTGCATCCCTTAGGCAACAGGGCCTGCTTGCGGTTGGATTCGGTCATCGGCCGTTTGAAGGCCTTGAAAAACCGCTCCACATTGGCCAAAGCCACCGGGTTCATTGCCAAGTCAACGCCGGCAGCCTGGGCCGCCGCCTCGGCACAGCGGTCATCGCTGGTGGGACCCAATCCGCCGGTCACCACGGCCACATCCGCGCGGCTGCCAATCTCGCCAAAGGTGCCGACCAACCTGGATAAATCATCGCCCACGCAGGTGTGACGCAGCACCTCAACGCCGTTTTGCTCTAATTTTTCGGCGATGGCGGCCGAATTGCTGTCGATCAATGCGCCGGAACGGATCTCATCGCCTGTGGCCAGGATTTCTGCTATCATAGATGCGCTTTCTCGGTTTGTCTGGCGTGTTCTCCAAAGAGGACCAAACAATAGCGGCCGATTCACGGCAGTGTCAACCAAACATTGGACTGAAACCAATTGACGTTTTGATTTTTACAGCCACCTGGGATATGAGTGGCCGCTGAACAACGGTTTTTGTGAACAGACCGAAGCGATCGATATCCATGCACTATTCTTCCATTCTCAATGTTTTCGGCACCCTGTTTTTGGTCACCGGTGCGTCCATGGCGCTGCCGCTGATCTGTGCCGTGATCTATTCCGAGGGCGACTTTGTGGCGCTTCTGGTCTCCATGATGCTGATCCTGCTGATCGGCGCACCGCTGTGGTGGCGCTTTAGAAAACACCATGACCTAAGCATCAAGGATGGCATCTTCATTGCTGCATTCGGCTGGGTGGTCGTTTCGGCCTTGAGTGCCCTGCCCTTCATGATTCACGGGTCGATCCCGTCCTTCACCGACGCCTTTTTCGAAATGATGTCCGGCTACACCACCAGCGGCGCCACGATCCTGACCGACATCGAGGTGGTGCCCCACGGCCTGCTCTTCTGGCGCAGCCAGACCCACCTGCTGGGCGGCATGGGGTTTTTGACGCTGACGGTCATTTTCCTACCCCACGGCATGGGCGGACTGCGCATCTTCCGGGCCGAATCGTCGCCGGGCCAGGTGATCACCAAGGAGAAATTCCATGCCCGCAACCGGGATACCATGGTTCGCCTGTGGATCATCTACATGGGATTGAACGCGGCGCAGACCCTCCTGCTGACCGCCGGGGGCATGAGCCTGTTCGACGCGCTGTGCCATGCCTTCGGCACCGTATCCACGTCCGGATACTCGCCCTACAACGCCAGCATCGGCCACTACAACAACGCCTATTTCGACTGGGTGATCATCCTGTTCATGTTTCTGGGCGGCATGACCTTTGTGCTGTTCTACCAGATGATGCGCGGGGATTTTCACTCGCTGCGGATCAACACCGAGTTTCGCTGGTACGTGGGATTCATGCTCTTTTTCTGCGGCATGGCGTCCTGGATCCTTTGGCGCGAAAACACCTACGGGCTGATGGACGCCATCCGCTACGGGACCTTTCAGGTGACCAGCCTGCTGACCACCACCGGCTTCACCACCGCCGACTACGAACAATGGCCCCAGGCAGCCCAGATGTTTTTGTATGCCGTCTGCTTTATCGGTGCCTGCGCCGGATCGACCACCAGCGGCATCAAGATCGTTCACTACGTGGTGCTGTGCAAATTCATGTCCGCAGCCATTAAAAAGATCTTCTTCCAGCCCATGTCCGTTATCTCCGTTCGCCTCAACCAGCGCCCGGTGGACGACACCATCATCCACCTTTCGGTGTGCTATTTCATCGTCAACATTTTCATGGTGCTGGCAGGCGGTTGCGTGATGGTGATCACCGACGACATGGATTATGTCACGGCCATGAGTGCGGTTATCGCCACCCTGATGAACATCGGCCCGGGTTTCGGCGCCATCGGGCCATCGGAAAACTACGCCTTCATCTCCGATGTGGGCAAGTGGTTTCTCTCCTGGAACATGCTTGTCGGCCGACTGGAGATGTTCTCGGCGTTGGTGATTTTCTATCCATCCTTTTGGAAAAGATAGCCTAAATATGACCGGGATGGCGACCTATGGCCTATCGCCCATCGCCTATTGCCCATGGCCTAAACACCTTATCCAATTGCATTTTCCCTTGAACCCCTCGACTCCTCGACCCCTTGAACCCTTTGGTTGATGTTGAGCAAAAACGCCGGCCAAGGCCATAAGATGCCGCCTATGGGCCACTATCCCAAAAACAGTTTGTGGACATCTTTCAAATGCAGCGACTTGCAAATGACGATCACCCGTTCTTCAGGCAGGATACGGGTATCCCCCACGGCGATCTGCCACTGGTCGTCGCGATACACGCCGCCGATGAGAATTTTGCCGTGGAAAGAGGGGTCAATCTTGGAAAGGGGAATGCGCGTAATGGGAGAATCCGGCGCGGCCTTAATCTCGACCACCTCGGCGTCAAAGCCGTGCAGATGCGCCACGGAGAGCAGTTCTCCCCGCCGGATAAATTTGAGGATTTCATTGGCCGCCAGTATCTTCTTGTTCAGGGCAATGTCCGAGCCGCTGGTGGCGGCCAGCACCAGGTACTCCTCCTTGTTGACCAACGAGATGGTTTTGCGCTCGCTGTTGCGGGCGTCCCCGTTGCTGGTGGTCATCAGGTGTTTGGCCAACATGCAGCTCATGATGTTGGTCTCGTTTTCGCCGGTGGCCGTAATGAAAGTGTCCATGTCGGTCAAGCCGGCCAGATCGAGGGCTTCGGCGTCGGAACCGTCGCCGTGCAGCACCTCGGCGTGGTTCAGGCGATGGCACAGCTCGGCCGCTCTCCCTTCGTCCTTTTCGACGATCGTCACCCTGATGTCCTTGCCCATCAAATCGGCCACGCGACTGCCCACCAGGCCGCCGCCCAGGATCATCACCCGGTGCCGCCGCTGCTGCTCCTCGCCGGTCAAGGCCATTAATTTAGGCAAATCCGTCTTGGCGGCCATGATCAGCACCTGGTCCTGGGGCAGGATTTCGTGGTCGCCGCCGGGCAAAATGGTGGTGATTCCCCGGGCAATGCCCACCACCCGGAACGGAAATTCATTGTAGGTTTGGGACAAGGTCTTCAAATTCTTGTGGGCCAGGGGCGAGTCTTCGTTAACCCGGGTGGCCATAACCTGGGTCTGGCCGTCGGCGATATCGATGATCTCGATCCCGGCCGTGCGTTCCACCAGGCGCACGATCTCCTGGGCGGCCAGTTCCTCGGGGTGGATCACCAGGTCGATCTTCAAGTCCTCGGGGTTCAGGATGGAATCCTTGCCGCAGAAATCCAAAGAGCGCACGCGGGCGATCTTGATGGGAATGCCGAAGCGGTCGGCGATCATGGCTGCCAGCATGTTGACCGCGTCGTTGTTGGTCACGGCGATCAGCACGTCGATATTCTGGGCGTTGGCCTCTCGCCAGCAGTCGATGCTCATGGCCGAGCCCTGGATCAGGCGTGCGTCCAGGCTGCCGTCGGCATGGCGGATCAGGCCGCTGTCCGGTTCAATGGCCGTTACGGCGTAGCCCTCATGCACCAGGCGCTTGGCCAGGTAGGACCCCACCCCACCCAATCCCAGGATCAGGACATTTTCGCTAAACGGCTTCTTTTTCTTGCCCAGCATTGACTCAATTCCCCGTATCGGCGCCGGATCATTGGACGCAGGGTGGGTAATATATGAAAGCATTGCCGGTTGTCAATGCAAGGGCAGGACAGACGAATGGAAGGCATCGGATAGGTATCCTGCGCAAAAGGACGGGGCGGTCAGAAACCGCCCCACAGGCAGAAGGAATTGGATTAAAAAAGAGGAAGTACGTTGTTGCGACAATCCCCCGATATGCCGCGTTAACAATGCCATCGGCATACTCGTTGGCAACTTTAGCATTTTTTTCCGCAAATCAGCCGCCCTGTTTGCTTGGGGCGGTATTGTGGCTGCAAGTTGGAAATTCGGTTGGAATCGATACAGTCAACTGTTGCCCATCCATAAATTGCCAATTTTCCCGACATCCGCGTTGTGCTAAAAAGCTTTTCAATCCAACCCATCATCAACTCAACCACAAAACCGATTCCATCATCTGTCAGCGACCGTCCTTTTTCAATCCGGTTCCATTTCCACAGACATCCCCGGCAACATGTGGCGGTAGCATGCTGGGCAATGAATATTGGATGTCCTTTCATCGGCGTCTGTTTGCCATCATTTTTGGGGAAGGCTGGTGCCAATCTGGTAGTGATGAAATCAATGATGTGTGAGCGGATGGTTTCGATGCCCTTGCCTTGCACTTAGCGGTACTAGCTATGGGTAAACCCAGTTTTTAACTCAAATTACGGTCAGCTTAAAGATTGGAACCGGAGCAAGAGGTGGTGCGGCAAAGGCTGATCACAACTGGGCGTATCAGCTTGGCAACGGTGTGCTTGTTGCGTTGCTCCGGTTTACTGAGAAAGTAATCACCAAAAAGTTTTCCAGCAATAGAACCGCCCAAAAATAGGCAGAGCCTCGTTAGAGGCCCTTCCGTGCACCACAGTTTTAGCGGATTTAATTTTAACCTATTTTATCGAAGCTCTGCCGTTCATTGTACCCTTAAATCTTGCAAGAGGCACCGGCGATACATTTGTTAAAGAAGTAAGCGAGTGTAATTATCGTCAGTGTCGTTCCTATCATAGGGCACCATCCTTTCTTTTATCCCATCACATCGATGTTCAGATCACAACCCAGATTCTTGTCTTTATTATCACACTTGAAGTTTCTTTCACGAGTGTCAAAGTGTCCTTCGTCATTATCGTCTACGTAGTCATGAATTTCATTGTTGGCCATGGTATTGCCTCGCTATTTTTTTTATTGGTTTCGCCTAAATTATAACATATAGAATTATGCATCAACGTAATTACGCAATGTGAGCCGGTTGACTGTTCGATGATAGGCAGAAGCTACTATTCTGCTTTAGGATGCTTGTAAATAGGCCTCTGATGCAATAAAATGCTTCATCAGTTCTCTTAATCAAAATTTCTGGCCGATTGGAAAAATCATGCCTGACATATCCGAGATAGACCAAATCGTCCAAGACATCTTGGCTGACATGCCCCTCCGGGATAAAGCGGCTATTGCCAACCTCGACGAAAGGGATGTTAAATACCTCCAATACGCTTTCGATGTGTGTGTAACTGGCCAGCTTGGAAAGGATCACTAGGAGGGCAAGGACGTCATGTACCGGATCTGGAAAGTGCTACAGGAGACGCATCGGGTGCGTAGTGTGTAATAGAATGTTCAAGAGCGTAAGGATTGTTTCATTTGTCTACCGTATTCCTCAAGATCATGAGCTAAGCACTTAAGTTTTTAATTTATTCTTAATACCTGTTTTTATTGACATCCGAATTTGCCCTTGTCAGATAATGCTTAAATTGAATTTTCTCTCCTGAAGCTAAAGATTGCCGCTGCAATACAATTCCATCTCTTAACGTCCTGAATGTTGAAGTCGATTTGATTCGAAATCTCAATCCGCACAGTTGCAATTCAATATGTTACCTTCTCAAGCTTATCAGATTATTTGCATAACTACCAAAAAAGAGGTCAATATGAACGATTTGGATCGCAGAGATTTCATTAAATCAATTACATTAGGGGGAGCTGTTGTGGCATTCGAGAGCGTATATTTGCACAAACCACATAAAGCACTTGCAAGTGGCAAGTACGATATTGGTAAATGTAAAAGCGTACGAATAAAATGCATTTCAGAGTCCAGTAGTTGAAGGCTCAGGCAAATTCGGATCTAAAAGCAAATTGTATATAGGCAATGGCGACGAGGTTCTATTTGCCTAATTAACATCATCAAAAAATTGCAATTCAAAAATAAGAATGAAGGCTCTGTCATGGTGTCAATCAGGTTTTTACCAACACATTATAATTATAACAAGTGAGGCGCCAATCATGGCCAAAGTTGAGCTAAATACCCAAGCACCTGAGTTTACTTTACCCGATTTTAATGGAAGCGACGTTTCACTTTCAGATTTTGCCGGACAGAAAAATGTGCTGGTAGTTTTTAATCGTGGATTTGTCTGACCATTCTGCCGCAAGCATATGGCGCAGTTGCGTCAAGATTACCAGCGCTTTCTAAAACTGGATACAGAAATAGTCGTTATTGGACCTGAGGGTGCCGAATCATTTAATAAGTACTGGAAAAAGGAAGACTTGCCATTTACCGGATTACCTGATCCTAAACATAAAATCTTGAAGTTATACGGGCAGGAGGTCAAGTTGTTCAAGTTGGGTAGAATGCCAGCCCAGATGCTAATTGATAAATCTGGAACGCTTCGGTACGTGCATTACGGACATTCGATGACGGACATTCCTTTGAATGAAGACATTATCAATCTGATAAAAAGTTTAATGAATAGGTAAAAATAAAATCTATTGGAGGAACAATGATTCTGGGAAGCCTTTTCAAAGCGGTTAAATCAATAACGCCAGAAGAGGTACGCACAATAATCAAAGAAAAAAGTGCTGATAAATACGATCTCCTTGATGTAAGGCAGCCAAGCGAATATGAACAAGGTCATATACCAGGCGCAGAATTAATCCCA
Organism: Desulfosarcina sp.; assembly: GCA_050124445.1. Lineage (GTDB taxonomy): Bacteria > Desulfobacterota > Desulfobacteria > Desulfobacterales > Desulfosarcinaceae > Desulfosarcina. The sequence goes on along the minus strand of JASFFF010000102.1, from coordinate 1,792 downwards.
TTAGCTGAGCTACAATCAAATTTGGATAGATTTCAACCTGACAGGATGACCATTGTTTATTGTCGTTCAGGTAATCGAAGCAGATCTGGGGTTGGTATATTGAATGGTGGAGGGCTTGATGACGTATATAATATGGAGGGAGGTATTCTTGCCTACAATGGGCTCGTTGCCGCTGGCCCACCTGAGGCTGGTGTGTTTTGCTTTTCAGAAAAAATGACTCCGGAACAACTGATCGCGATGGCCTGGTACATTGAAGATGGTTCTCAGCAATACTTTGACTTCCTAAATAATATTACTCAAGATAACGAAATAAATGCAAATTTTATAAATCTGATTGAACATAAGATGGCCCACAAGAAATCTCTCACTCAACTATATTTAAAAATATCAGGGCAAACAGCAAACGAAGATTTCCCCACAAGCGTTCTTCAGAGACCACCTCACAGAGTTATGGCAGGGTGTGTTAGTGTGTCTGAGGCGGTTAATTGGTCAAAAAATAAAGATATTTCAGATATTCTCGACTTACTAATAGCACTTGAAGCCAATACCTTTGATCTCTATTTAAAGTTGGGTAGACGGGTAGAATCGGATCGTGCAAGAAAGGTCTTTATGGAACTGTCTGAAGAAGAGGCACGACATCTTGAAAACCTATCATCAATCTTTGAGAAAACTCTTTAAACTCAATTTCCTGTCTGGATGCGTTCTATACCAAAAATGATGTAATCACAGGAATCTTATAAAATTAGTCCCTTAGGATACTCTCAATATATCAGTAGCAAAAGTCTTTACGTTTTATAGAGCTTGACGGTATCACACCCTTTTGTTTTGATTGTTATTGGTATTTTAGAAAAAGAATTATGCTATTAAAGTTATGGTACTCTCATAGATGAGAAAAGCAGCCTTGAAGCAAGGTAATTTACAATGCCATTTTTTAAAGAATGTTTACCATGTAGTTTTAAATGGTTTACTCGTGATGATTTTCTAAAAGATTCAAGCATAGAAATCGTTGGATATCAGGTTGACTTTGATAATCTTTTAGCCGGATACTTCATTTTCAACCATTCGTGTGGTGCGACGCTTGCTTTGTCCGTACGGAATTTCAACGGACTGTATGAAGGTCCAATTTTCCAGGAACGTGCCACAGGAAGTGATGAATGCCCGAGTTATTGTCTGTATCAGAATCAATTGGAAACCTGCTCTGTTCGATGTGAGTGTGCTTATGTTCGAAATATTATAGATATCGTTAAAAAATGGCCTAAAAATATATTTCAATAGAGTTTTCTACCGAATGCTTTATGCTTTTATTGGATTTTCAATTCACAAGATACTCTCAATGTATCTGAAATGGTAGTGATGTAAATCAGCGATGGGGTGTGGGAAGGGATCCCTCCCCAGAGATCCCCTCCCACGACATCAGGATTGTTGGAGGTGCCAATGGTGTAAAACTATTGGACTATCCTGATGATAAAACTTCCTATATCATCTCTTACTTTTCGTCCTAAATAGACCGCTGAACTTTTTCCTGAAGCGCTCTTTCGGTTCTTCATAATCACTATAAAATTGTGGAAATCTTTCATGACAACAATCAGGGCAAAGCGTGGTTGCTATATCTTTGGGTGCTTCGTCATTGATCTCTGACCAAGTACCATCCCCATAGTCTATCTTCCTGCATATTGTGCATAAAAATAGTGCCGCCATAACCCTCAATCTCCTTATGGAATTGATGGGTATAGAACCGATAAATCAATTTTATTTTGAATAATATTTTTCAGAAGTTTTTAAAATTTAATCT
>JASFFF010000101.1:0-9795 GCA_050124445.1 Desulfosarcina sp. | reverse complement strand
CAGCATTCAATTCATGATCGGCGGCCCCTTATTGGCATTGACGGGTAGGCTGCTTTTTTGCGATGGTGGGTGTAGGTCGACCACGGCAACACCATCGATTCGAATCGTATTTCGGGCTTACCCAAAAACAGGCAATTTGGTCAGTTATCGGTGGGTGCGACGCAGCGAATAAGGATAACAGCGTGAAACACCATTATCCGGATATCCCATCACTGGTCAGGGGCTACCATCAACGGCTTATCGATATTCGACGCGACCTCCACCGTATTCCGGAACTGGGCTTTAAGGAAGAAAAGACCAGTAAATACGTAATTGACTATCTCAAGCAGGAGGATTTACCGGTGGCAACCGGCATCGCCGGGACGGGGGTCATGGCAACCCTGAGCAGCGGGCGTCCCGGACCAACCTTGCTCATCCGGGCCGATATGGACGCATTGCCCATTGCCGAGGCCACGGGTTTGCCTTTTGCCTCCCAACATGATGGCGTCATGCATGCATGTGGCCACGACGGCCACACAGCCATGGCCTTGGTGACGGCAACGCTATTGAACAGGCTGGTGCAACATATTGACGGGACGGTCAAATTTGTCTTTCAGCCGGCAGAGGAGGGTCCGGGAGGGGCCAAGCCCATGATTGCCCAGGGCGTGATGGACGATCCGCGGGTGGATGTTGCCCTGGGATGCCATATCTGGCCCGATATTCCTGAAGGCACCATCGGTATTCGCCCCGGCGCCCTGTTGGCCGCCATGTTCAGTTTCGACATCACCATCACCGGCAAGGGCGGCCATGGGGCCATGCCCCATCAGTGCGTGGATGCTCTGGAAACCGGATGTCAGGTCGTCAACGCCCTGCAGCGTATCGTCAGCCGCAAGATGGACCCCCTGAGTCCTTCGGTCGTTACCGTCGGCAGATTTCAATCCGGTACCGCCTTCAATGTCATACCGGAGACCGCCAGTCTGTGCGGCACGGCGAGAACCTTCGACAAAACCATCTGGAAACGCTGGCCCGAAATTATCGAAACCATCGTTAACGGTGTCTGCGAATCCATGGGTGCCGGCTACGAAATCGCCTTTCAACAGGGATACCCGCCCACCATCAACGATCCGGAGATGGCCGCGCGAATGACCCGCATTGCTAAAAAGGTGGTGGGGCCGCAGCGGGTGGTGGTCCCGGAAAAGACCCTGGGTGGAGAAGACATGTCCTTTTTTTTAGAAAAGGCGCCGGGATGCTTTTTCTGCCTGGGCGCTGGCACGGATACGTTTGCGGGCATCCACAATCCGCGGTTCGACTTTAATGAAAAGATTCTGCTCACCGGCGTGGAGACCTACTGCCGGGCAGCCGTGGATCTGCTGGGAAAACGCCCGACGGATTGATTGGCTGTTTCAATGCGGGTGGTCGTTGACCCAGCATGCTGATGCCAGCCGTCAGTGAACAAGGATGAATATGTCACCCAGACCCATTGCCGCCGGAAAAAGCAGTTTTGATCTTATCGACTTCGCCACATTTCTGAAAAATTTTGATTTGAGCGGCCCGGTCGTCTTTCTCGATGTAGCCTGTGGCATCGGCAACTACGCCATCGAGATTGCCCGCCAGATCCGAGACGAGGGCACGGTGCACGCATTAGACCTGTGGGAAGAAGGTATCAACCGGCTGAAGCTCAAGGCCGGTTCCCTCGGGCTTGACAATATCGATGCCGACGTTTGCGACGTGAGTAAGACAATTCCGCTGCACGACAACAGCGTGGACGTCTGCCTCATGGCCACGGTGCTGCATGACCTGATTGAGATCGGCATTCACCATGGCGCGCTGAATGAAATCGTCCGGGTGCTCAAGCCGGGCGGCTGCCTGGCCGTGATTGAGTTCGAGAAAATGCCCGGACCGCCGGGCCCGCCTGAAAAAGTGCGCCTGTCACCCAGCGATGTGGACCAGGTTCTGACACCACTTGGCTTTGAATCGGAGGATACCGTGGCGCTGGGGCCGGTGATCTATCTCTCGCTGTTCAATCTGAAGGCATAATACGAATTATTTTTTGTCAAAATACCTTTTTGAAATAACCGGTAGCCAATGACAGCCTCCGTGATTCTTATTCTGGGTATATTTCTCATCGCCTTGGTGCTAACCATGGTCGGCCTCGGTGGAGGGCTGATCTACTCACCCCTTTTTGTGATATTGGGATTTGCCAAATCCGATGCGGCGTCGGCCTCGCTGTTTCTCAACCTGATCGCCGCCGCATCGGCGGCGTTTACCTATTCGCAAAAAAAAATGGTGGATTATTCCCTGGCCATCCCCTTGATCGTCTCCTCCGGCCTGGCGGCACCCATCGGCTCCTACTTTAATTCACGGGTGGATACGACACCCTTTATGATCACCATGGCTGTGGTTCTGGCACTGGCGGGGTGTCGAATGTTGATGAAGCCACCCAAACAAGCAGAAGAGATGACCATCGGTCCGTTGAAAAAGTTCATCGGCGGCTTTGCCATTGGCGTCTGCATCGGCCTGATCGGCGGATTTTTAGGCATCGGGGGCGGGGTTTTTATTGTCCCCCTGCTGATATACGTGCTCAACACCCCCACGAAAATCGCTGCGGCATCCTCGACGTTCATCGTTTGTTTTTCTTCATTGACAGGATTTCTGGGTTACGCGGCCATAAAACAGATCAACTGGCATTTTATTCTGCCCGCCGCTGTGGCCTCTTTTGCCGGGGGGCAGGCTGGGGCCAGAATCATGAGTGCGCGACTGAAAGGAAAAGTCATCCGGATCATTTTCAGCCTGCTGCTGTTTGCCTTGTGCGCCAAGCTGGTTCACCAAGCATGGTTTCAATGATTCCTAATCAATTAATGCCATCCGTTTTATCATCATCAAATCAAGGATACCCTTGGTATTCGATTTGATCAGTTGACGGTTTGTCGATTTACATTCAGCAGGGCCTTTGATACCCTTATGCCGTTTTGGCCAGACAGGCACGTCACGACGCGCACGATTCATTGTATGGCTTCTTTTCGACAGGTCATGATGGCAGGCAGCATCGGTTACATTTCAGGGAACGGCAGAGGTCATTGGCAAACCCCTTTCATTATACACGGCAATACCAAATACGATAAGGCAATGTCTGAAATGGTCAGCCCTTCAAAAGCGATGAATGAAGGTTTCAATAGGGAATTTTTTCGTTATTTCGAACGTCTGGCGAACCATTCCCAAGATGCCATCTATCATTATGATATCAGTTCGAAACGATTTCTTTTTCATAATCAAAAATTCCGCCTGTTTTTCCAGATAGACAATAACACCGAAAACCCCGTCACCTCGAATACGATCATCCAATCCATCCATCCCGAGGATCGCCAATTGTTTCAAAATGTCCTCAACCAATCCTTGGCCGTGGAGCGGACTGACGGTGAGGCACAGTACCGTGTCCGTCATGGGGATGGCTCGATTCGCTGGCTGCATGATCGCTGGATTATCCTGCGCAACCCAAAAGGCGCCCCTCTCTCACTTCAAGGGTTTATCCGTGACAACACCCTGCAAAAACTGTCCGACCTTCAATTTCTGGGGAGCAAACGAAACGCGCTGATTGGCAACTACATTGTTCAAAATGGCGCCTTCACCTATGTGAATCCCAAATTTACCAGCATTACCGGGTATTCCGAAGACGAGTTGATCGGAACAGACTCGTTGCGTCTCGTCCATGAAGACTATCGTGACCATGTGCGCCAATGCGCTGTCAGCATGCTCAGGGGCGATGACCTAACGCCATATGAATTCTGTGTTTGCAATAAATCCGGCGCGACACACTGGGTGATGGAAACGGTAACTTCAGTTATCCATCAAAACCAACGGGCCGTTCTTGGCTATTTTATGGATGTTACCAAGCTCCATGAAATGAAAGACAATCTATCCACGCTGGGATTAATGCTGGGAACCATCTCGCACAGCTTAAGGGGATGTTTAACCGGACTCAATGCGAGTCTTTATCAACTCGAAACCGGTTTTTATCGCAACAGCCCGGCTCAAATCGAAGAGGGTTTGGACTTTTCCAAGCTCATGGTCGACCGTATTCGTCGGTTGGTTTTAGACATTCTTTACTACTCGAAAGAGCGAGATCTGGAAGTCGAAGAAGTTGAGATCTGGCAATTTGCCAGTGAGGTTGCCATTCTTATTCAAAATCGCATTAAAGCTGCCAATATTGAATTTCGCACGGACATAACCACTGACACCGGTAGCTTTTCAATCGATCCTGAAATCATCCGTACGGCATTGGTGAACATTCTTGAAAACGCCATGGAGGCCTGCATTGAAGATCCGAGGCCCATCGCCCATCGGATCAATTTTTCGACACGCGTAGATGGAGATAACGTGATCTTTGAGATATCGGATAATGGCCCCGGTATTGAAAAGGAGCAGATAAAAGAAATATTCCGCCTTTTCAGTTCTACGAAAGGAAAAAGGGGCACAGGCATCGGCCTATTCGTGACCCGCAAGGCGATCCTTAAACACGGAGGCACGATAACGGTTGATTCCGGCCCGAACCAAGGCGCCAAATTCAGCATCAGCTTGCCACGATAACCGCTTGCCCATCGTCCGAATGGATTCCTGCTTCTGGGTAAGCGCATCTGGGCCAGTTGGTGAAAAGATGGCGCTTGGATGCATCGTCCATGCGCTAATTGTACTGCAAACTGGGTCAATCCGGCCAACGGGCGCCCTTTTTATGGCGGATTCGATGCTTACCGTTTGGCTTTGCGGTTACCTTTGCCAAAAAATCGAAACCTAGGGGAATTTGGATGAGGCCCAAGGAGACACCCATGTTCAATAAAAGCAACAGCGAAGGCTATCGCTCCACGATAAAAGGCATTAAACAAAAAACACTCGTGTATGGAACCAATACATTGATGTCCGAACTGCGGATGTTGAGAGGAACCCGCATCCCGACTCACAAACACCCCAGTGAACAGACCGGATACCTGGTGTCCGGCAGGACGCGTCTATTCATTGATGACAACGTCTACACGTGCAATCCGGGAGACAGTTGGTGCATCCCTGGTAATGTGGAACACGGGACGTATGCCATCAAAGATTCAGTGGCCATTGAAATTTTTTCGCCGGTAAGAGAAGATCTTCATCCTGACACCGAGTATTCGCCATTTATTCAATCATGGAACAAATGAGGGCGTACTTTCTGCCAAATAAGGCGCCGCACTGCGTCTTGTACAGATGACGGTGGCCAGCCTGTTTCTAGAAGTCCACCGGTAGCCTGGCCGAAAGGATCCTGCCGAGTAAATGACAGGCCGCTTCGGTGGCGGATCGTTCCAGATAGTACCGCGACCTGTTAATTTACCGCTGCAGGCAGTCTTCGGCAAACACCTTTTCCAGCGCATCAACCAGGTCGTCGGCGTTTTTCCTGGAGAAAATGATTGGTGGCTTGAGCTTGAGCACATTGTGCAAAGGACCGTCGGTACTGATTAAAAAGCCGTAGTCCTTCATGCGATTGCAGATGTAGGTCGCCTCATCGGCTGCCGGTGCCAGCGTAGTGCGATCCGTCACCAGCTCCACACCCAGATAGAGGCCCAGCCCGCGCACATCGCCGATCAAGGCTGCTGTCTCCTTTAGCTGTGACAACCGCTCCAGCAGGTACGCGCCGACCAACCGGGCATTCTCCTGCAGCGCTTCGTTCTGAATCACTTCCAGCACTGCCAGGCCCACAGCGCAGGAAACGGGGTTGCCGCCATAGGTATTGAAGTACTCCATGCCGTTGTGAAAGGCCTCTGCCAGCGCAGGCGTGGTCACTACCGCCGCCAGGGGGTGACCATTGCCCATGGGTTTGCCCAAGGTAACGATGTCAGGAATCACACCTTGGGTTTCGAAGGCCCAAAAGTGGGTCCCGGCCCGGCCGAAGCCCACCTGAACCTCGTCGGCGATGCACACCCCCCCGGCGGTCCGCATATGCCGGAAAGCCGCCTGAAGGTAGCCGTCGGGCAGCACCACCTGGCCTCCGCAGCCCAACATGCTTTCACAAATGAACGCCGCCGGTTTGCGACCGTTGGCTTCGATGCAGTCGACGGCTGTTTTGACATAGCGGGCATAGGCGACACCTGTTTCTGCCCCGCTCCCCTTGTGAGGCCCGCGATAACCACAGGGCATGACCACGGTCTGCACCCAGTCGGGGGCCCCCTGTCCGCCGGGGCCGTCGTGCTTGTAGGGACTGATGTCCACCAGGCTTTGGGTGTTGCCGTGATAGGCACCGTCCACGGTGACAATGTCGCGCGCGCCGGTATAGGTGCGGGCCAGGCGCAAGGCCAGTTCGTTGGCTTCACTGCCGCTGCAAACGAAAAAACAAACCGATAGGGGATCGGGAAAGGTGGCCAACAGCCGCTGGGCATAGTCCACGATATGGTCATGAAGGTAGCGGGTGTTGGTGTTGAGTACCCGCATCTGGCGCTCCCCGGCCGCCACCACATGGGGGTGGCAATGACCCACGTGACAGACGTTGTTGACACCGTCCAGGTAGGGCTGTCCCGTCTCCGTGTAAAGAAATCCACCCACCCCCCGGACGATTTTCAATGGATCGCTGTAGGAGAGGCTGAGATTTTTTCCCAGATGATGTTTGCGAAAGGCCAGTATTTCAGCCTTCTTGCGGCCGCCCCGTTGCAGCTGTTGGCGCTTTATTCCCAGCAAGTCCGTAGGATCGGGGCACAGGGCGGTCCACACCCGACGCTGGCTGGGCCGAGCCAAACCGGGAAAAGTGCCTTCCAGCCCCAACATATCGGTAATCAATTGAAAATGCAGGTGCGGGGCCCAGCCGCCGTTGTCTCGGGAGGGTCCGATGGTGCCAATTACCTGGCCGGCAGCAATAGGCATGCCGGGTTGCAATCCGTCCAGCGATGCCGCCGCTAAATGTCCGTAGAGCGAAAAAAAAGAGATGCCCGTATCGGTGCGGTGCGCGATGATGATGGTGGGGCCATAGTCCCGGTGATCGGCGTTGTTTGCCAGGCTGTGGATGCAACCGTCCATGAAGGCGTAGACCGGCTCACCGGGTTGAGCGAACAGATCGATGCCCAGATGTACGCTGCTGTATTCCGGGGCGCTATCCGTCTCGACCTTGAAGGCGTCGGCGCGATAAAGTAGCCGGGCCTCATCATACCCTCCGATACCCAAGCGGCTGCCGGCATCTTCCATATGCCGAAAAATGGTGCGGGTGATGGCTGCTGTGTCGTCGGCTGCCAGCCCGGCACCCAGCAAGGGGGAGCCCACGCTTAGATCGATGGCGGTGGGATTGTTGGCCAGCAGCGTCGGATCCACCACACAGGCCAACGCATTTCGATGGGTCTTGAGCCAGCTGGTCAGCGCACGGCGTTGGGGCACCGGCGCCAAACCACAGGCATCCCTGAACAGGGCCTCGGCAACCACCGGACTGATGGAGACCAAGCGTTCGAGAAGGTCCCAGGCCGGTTGCTGAGAGATTCGCAGATATTCGTTATCCGGCGCCAGGCGACCTTGATGGGCGCTGTGACACACGCTGGTGCACAGACGCATACAGATCAGGTCGAACAGCACCGCCAGCTCCGTCTCTTGCAAGGCAAACGCCCGGTGGTAACCGCTGACCACCTGGACGGCGGCGGTCAAGGGGTCTTTCTTTCCCATCAGGGCATAGGCACAGGCGATGGCCAGCTCGTTGATTGTGTGGGAATGGACCATATCCCCGAAATCGATAAGACCGCTGACACGGTTGCCCCAGCGGCCATCGGGCACGGCCAGCACATTGTAGTCGTTGCCATCGCTATGAATGACGCTGGTGCGCACGTCCCGGAGCCTGGGCAGGACCGCCGATCGGTAGCGGTCCAGCAGATGTTGAACCAGGTTGCTTTGTGCGCCGGGATCCAACTCACCCATCGTTGAGGCCACCACTTCGTGACAGCGGGCCAGGTCCCAGTGAAAGCGTCGCCGGGCAGCCGGGTGGTCGAAATCCAGGAGCGCCCGGTCGATGCATCCCATGAACGAACCGAGACTGTTGAGCAGTCGGTTGTCGTGAGGCTCGATCCGGGCGACGGGTTTGCCCGGCAGGTAGGAGAGCAGCCGCACGTAATGCCTGGCACCGTTCTGCCCGGCAACGGTAAGTATGTCGTCGCCGCCGGGGGTTGTGTACACCCGAGGACAGGGTTCGTATTCGTCAAACAGGTCCCTGCCTTTTTCCAGCACGTGGCCCATGGTCTGGTTTTGCAGGTCCAGTACGTCACGTGTTTCCATCGCATTGGCGACCTTAAGGACATACCGATCGCCCCTGTCGTCCTGCAACCTGAAATTCTGGTCCCGTTCGCTGGGCAGGCTTTCGACCCGGACGCTCAGCGCAAACAATTCGCCGGCCAGTGCTGCCGCCTCTTCCTCACTGAATCGGGGCGCCTGTCTAACCAGGTTCGTCATGCGTGGATAGCTCCTTTCACAATTGACGAATCACCACCGCCGGGCAACCAGGCTGACCGGCCACTGTCGAATTGTGTTTTTGTACCATTCGACAAACGGCGGCTTCACATTTGTGCATAAACCGCTGGACGGCTTAGCGGAAAATGAACCCATCTTTGAGGGGATCCGCCGGATCCATCAGGAATTCATTGCGGCCGGTAATCCATGCGCTGCCCTCGACTTCCGGGATAACCGCATCGTGGGATCCGAAGGTGGTGGTCGACACCACCCGTCCGCTAAATCGGGTCCCTAAAATGCTCTCGATAACCAAGGGCTCATTGACACCGATCTCTCCACGGCCATGATGCAGGGCCAGGCGCGCACTCACACCCGTCCCGGTGGGGCAGCGGTCCACCTGCCCTTCGGCAAAGATGCACACATTGCTGGAGTGGGCCTCCCGGCTGTGGGGCGGACCGATGATGATGGTCCCATAAAGAAAGCCCAAATCGGTCTCGAAGGGATGCATCACGGGATCGGCGGCCGTCACCGCCCGCTTGACGGCCATCCCCTTGTCAATGAGGGCATTGAAGTCCTTTGGCGTGGTGCTGACATTCAAGTCGTCGGCCTGAACAAAGGCATAGAAGGCACCGCCATAGGCGATATCGTAGCGCACCTCCCCCAGTCCGGGCACACGGACCGTTCGATCAAGGGCCCAGACAAAGGAGGGGACGTTGTGGAAAAATACGCTGCTGATGCGCCCCTTTTCCAGACGGGCATGGGCAGTCACCAGGCCGGCCGGGGTGTCGATGCGCACCACGGTGACCGGTTCCACTGCCGTGATCATGCCCGTTTCGACGGCTACTGTGGTCACACCGATGATGCCATGGCCGCACATGGAGCTGTACCCCTCGTTATGCAGAAACAACACCCCAAAATCGGCTTCGGGCGAAACTGACGGCGTGATGATGCAACCGTACATGTCGGCATGCCCCCGGGGCTCCCACATGAGTGCCGTTCGTAGGTGATCCAAATGGTCGGTCATGGTTTGCCGGCGTTCAAGAATCGTGCTGCCCTTCAATTCCGGCAGGCCACCGATGACGATGCGAAAGGGTTCGCCACCGGTGTGGGCGTCGATGGATGTGATTCTCTGCCAGTTGTCGGGAGCTACCCATTGTTGCATCTTCTCTAACATGTGTGCACCTGTTGCGTGGCTGAAATAGGGCCTATTGAAAAGGCGCTCACGACATGTTGATGACGGTACCCAACCCCTTCTCCTCGGCCGCCCTGAGAACAGCAGCCGCCGTGACCGCATCCTGTACGGCCAGTCCCACGGATTTGAAGAAGGTGATCTGCGCATCATTTTGTCGACCGGGCGCTGCCGCATTGACGATCTCACCGATTTCC
>JASFFF010000100.1:0-9823 GCA_050124445.1 Desulfosarcina sp. | reverse complement strand
ATCATGAATGTTTACCCGATTCGGTATATCCACCTCGGACGAACCTTTAGTCGCCACCCCTGGTTCGGCCGCGTGAACTTGCTAATGCTGACGATTAGTATCTTTACCCCCGTTTTCGGTCAATTTTGTCTGGTCTATATGATTCTCTACCTGTTATCCCCATTGTTTACTTGGCGCATCCATCCTGAAGACGCTGCACGGGAGAACCGTCGGACAGTGGTCGAAAGCTGATAGTACAAGAAATGCTGCTGGCGATGACAGAGGACGGTGGTCGGAGGACTGAGGTTGGAGGTCGGAAGACGGACGTCCGATACCGGAATTTCAATTAAGGGGTTCTGGAATTCAGGTATTGGAGACGTGGCTTACTGGATGGACCAGCCAACGGGTGTCAGAGGACGGAAAGTAAAGGAGAGCACATGTTTATCGATCTGCTGCGGTCGCGGCGAAGCATTCGAAAATACCAGGACAAGCCCATCGAAAAAGCGAAGATCGACCTGCTGGTTGAAGCGGCCCTGCGGTCACCATCGTCCCGGGGATTCAATCCATGGGAGTTCGTCGTGGTGGACGATCCGGGAACCATTAAGCGTCTTGCTCAATCCAAACCCCATGGCGCCTCCTTTCTGGCCAACGCCCCACTGGCCGTGGTCGTTTGCGCGGATACCGGAAAATCCGATGTGTGGATTGAAGATGTGTCCATCGCCACCTTGATCCTACACTTGGCCGCCACCGATCTTGGCCTGGGCAGCTGCTGGATTCAATTGCGTATGCGCGACCACGATGACACCACGACTGCCGGCGAATTTGCGGCCAAGGTGCTGGGGTTGCGGGATGGGCTGGAAGTGTCGGCCATCATGGCCATCGGCTATTCGGATCAGCAGCTGGCGGGTCATCCGGATGCGTCCCTTCAGCGCGACAAGGTGAGCCTCAATCGGCACGGCAGCCGCCGGTAGCAGGATCGTTTCACAACCACTAGAGAAAAACGCTGCCAGCAGATCTGAACCCATGTCAATGGATGCGCCGCCGACGGTTGTACGCAGCCTCAATGTATCGACGGCTGTTGAGGCAACGGGTGGGTCAGCCAGTGCGCAGGACGCCCTTAACGCGACCTACTTGACCGCTTGTGAGGCGCACCTTGATGCCATGGGGGTGGTGAAGCGATCGCGTCAGAATATCCTTGACCGTACCCCGGGTGAGGCGGCCGCTGCGCTGGTCCGTCTTGAGAACGATATCCACCTCATCGCCCGGATGGATGTTTTTCCGATGGTTGCCTTCCATATCCCCAGGCACTAGCTTTGGCGGTCCAGGTATTCAATCAGATCCGCCATGGCCTCGGTGGTGTCTTTTCTTGACAGCGCTCGTCGGATGTCAACCACCTTTTTAAGTTCCTGCTTGTCCAGCAGCAGTTCCTCCTTGCGGGTGCCGCTTTGGCGGATATCAATGGCCGGGAAGACCCGATGTTCGGCACACTCGCGACTGAGCACCAGGTCCATGTTGCCGGTTCCTTTAAACTCCTGATAGATAATGTCGTCCATGCGGCTGCCGGTTTCCACCAAAATGGTGGCGATGATGGTCAACGAACCGCCGTCTTCGATATTCCTGGCTGCACCGAAGATCTTGCGCGGCACCTCCATGGCGTTGGCGCCGAGTCCCCCGGAGAGGGTGCGTCCGTAGCTTTCCGTTTCAGCATTGAAGGCCCGGGCCATGCGGGTGAGGGAATCGATGAAAACCACCGTGTCGCGGCCGGTTTCCGCGCACCGCATGGCGGAATGCACGGCCAGGCGGGTCATGCGCATGTGCTGGGCAATGTTTTGATCCGAAGAGGAATAGAGCACGTGGGCATGTTTAAGCCCCCGTTTGAAGTCGGTTACCTCCTCGGGACGTTCGTTGACCAGCAGCACGAATACGTCCATTTCTGGATCGTTGGCTGTTACCGAGTTGGCCATGTGTCGCAGCAGGGTGGTTTTTCCCGATTTGGGAGGAGAGATGATCAGCCCCCGCTGCCCCCGTCCCATGGGAACGATGAGGTCCAGGGCTTGGCCGGTGAGGTCTTTGGGTCCTTGGGACATGCGCAGTCGTTGGTCCGGATTAATGCTGATCATGGTATGCATGGTTTCGGTTTGCGAATAACGGTCCAGGGAGAGTCCATTGACCTGTTCTACCCCGGCCAGCTTGAGATTCTGGTTGCCCGGGTTGCCAGGTTCTCCATGCCCTTGTATCCAGGTTCCCTCACGCAGGCCGAACTTATTGATCATGAATGCAGGTACAAAGGTGTCTGTCGGTCCAGCCCGGTAATTGCTGTCGATGTTTCGCAGAAAACCGAAGCCTTTGTCTAAAATTTCAAGATGTCCACTGACCGGTTTCACGGGTCTACCCCCAGATTTTATGGTTTTGGTGATCATCTCTTGGCGGCATGATGTCGATTCAGCAACCGTCCGGATCTAATATGAAATACAGCTCCATACCCTCGTTTTCATTACGGATGCATTCCATTTGGGTGTGCAGCCTTTGGGCGGCGGAGGTATCGTCTATTTCAAATGCCAGATGGGTTTCATTGATCCACAATTCCTTTCCGAATAACTGAATTTGCCGCGGGGTGCCGGTCTGTTGCCCAAAATGGCCCACTATGGCAGCAAATATAGCGCCGAGATAGCAATCGCCTACACAGAGGCATGCGGCGGCGAAGCGGAAAAGTAACAACCTTGCGATAGTTGTTAAATCGGCAGGATTATCGGTAAACGGGTGCTGATAAAAGTGCAGTTGCGAGTATTAACGAATTAACGCTTTTATGATAGACCAGTTGTGAGGGTATGACAAGCCCAATTCAACACGCCGGCCAATTGTCAGGCTTCGACTGGTAAATATCCCAGTTGATTGTCTGCAGATGAATAATCATTTAGAATGTATCTCAAAAAAAGAATCAGGGTTCAGGGCAAGGCCTGCAGCGGTTAAAAAGCGCAGCAACCATGTCGGTTGCGAGCATTTTTGAGCGTTGCCTAACACAGCCCTGGGTACGTTAGGCTATTTTCAAGATGGGTTCGAATACTCGGAATAGGAGCCAGATATGACCGACATTACGCGTTTTGACCCCTTCAACAACCGCCTGTGCCGCAATGTGCGCAACGCCTTGTCCGAGGGATTCAAAGAGGCGCTCGAGGCAAAGGACATGCAGCCGGTGCAGCGTATGGCCGGCTTTTTTCTGGATGATTCAACGCCTTCAGTCGTCCGGGCCTATATCGAGAAACGCTTGACTGCCTACGCACAGGTGTTGGCCGGCATCGATGACCCGTGCTTGGAAGCGCCGCTTGAGGTTGCCTTTCGTATCTGGGACCAGGGCCTTTTTTTTGAAACCCACGAATATTTAGAGCCATTTTGGATGGCAGCGGCTGGAGAAGAGAAAAACGTGCTGCAGGCCATCATCCGGTCTGCCGGTGCTTATGTGCACTTGGAGCAGGGAAATCTGACCGGTGCCAGGCGCATTGCCGATAAGGCCCTGGCAGTGTTGGAAAGGCTTCAGGATCGGTTGGCACCGTATGCCGACCCGCAACTGCTGTTGAACAAACTGACAAACCTCGATCCGGTTCCGCCGACGCTTTCAGGAACTGCCCTTCAAAAAAATAGAAAAACGAACGGACGTTGACGGTCATGAACAGGCTACATCAGACCCAGTTCAACCAGCAGGCCGTAGACGCCCGACTGGCGAAGACGAATGTTGATAAATTCGGCAATGGTGGGTTGCCAGGGACGGCGACGCAAGGTCAATCCGGCTTCGCTGGGCAACAAAGCGCCCTTTTTCTGGTTACATGTCCGGCAGCAGGCCACACAGTTTTCAAAGTCGTTCTTGCCTCCCCGTGAGCGAGGGATGACATGATCCAGGGTGATGGGTTTGGCGCGTGTTCCGCAATAGGCACAGGCAAATTGGTCGCGCACCAGGACATTGCGCCGGGAGAAGGGGACGCGGCCACGGTAAACACTCCTCACAACCTTGACCAGCACCGCAACTGCCGGAGCCTGGAAGGTGCGGCTGACGCCCTGTATCACCCGATCGGAATATTTCAGCACCCTGACCTTCTGGGCGAACATCAGACCCATGGCTTTTTTCCAGTCTACCAAGCCGAGAAAGGTGTAGTCACCATTGAGCAGGACGCACGAGCTGTTCATATGTGCATTTCCTTTGCAGAGAGGGTTGCACCTTGGTCACATTGAGAACAACGGGGTTGTCTTCTCATGGCATCCTGGTGTTAGGGGTTGATTAAGAAATTCCCATCAGCAGGCGGAGGATGAAGTAGACCGAATTCGGGGGTTTTGTCAATCTGAAATGATCATTGAATAGATACCATCTAATGAGCCTGGCACGAAAACTATATTTTTTGGGATTCGCGATCTTCCTTTTTTCATTCTTTTTACCTGCATTAATGGTATTTGGTGAACCCGTCAGGGGATATGAAAGCGCATTGGTGCTGTTTGGCGCCCTGCTGAAGTATAACGGCCTTTTAAATTATGTGTTCATTGTTTTTGCAAATCTTGCCAGTACATTGACCATAATCGTGTTCCTTTTGCAATTTAGACTGCCGTTTAAAAAATTGATCATTTTCCAGTTCATCGCTTTTCTATCGGCCTTCTATTGGGCGGGTTACGACTTTTTCCAGGGGCAAAACCACAGCAGTCTTCATATCGGATATTGGAACTGGTTGTTTGGAATCTTTTTTATGTTACTATCGATGGCCGCATCAATTAGAAAACGGTAGCGGCTATTTCTTGATATAGCAGATCAAGGACCTGATGGATCCCAAGGGGCTGATGAATCCAGGCCAGATGTTTCTTTGATGACCGGTCTGCACGTGCCGAAGCAGTTTTCCTGCATGTGGGGCCGAATATAAAAAAATATTTTAAATAAAGTTAAAAAAAATGTTTAACCGTGATCGGATGTGTTGTACGGTAGGTATACGTTGAAAACAGAAACTCATTTCAATAGGCATATTCCCACCATTAATAGGTTGCTCGTTGGTCCGTATCAATCGGTTCAGGCATGCGAAAATTCGAAGACACCTTGGCCAGCATCATTGAATCGAGTGGTCTGAAGCTCAATCAGATCAGCAAAGTATCGGGTATATCAAATGCCTACTTGACCAAATTGATCAAAGGGCATATCAATAAACCCGGCAAGGATAAAATCGCCTCCATCTTGCTGGCCTTGAATTACTCGCTGACCGACATCAATTCGATCCTTGCCGACTACGATTACATGCCGCTCAACCGGCATGATATTCCAGAAATCTTGAACAACAATCGGCGCAGGAAATTCGAAGGGCGAATCCTACCCCAGTTCGACCATATCTATTTCGAACTATTAATGGCAGCGCTCGAGAATCTCGGCGGAACGAAGATCCTGGTCAAACATAGGCCCAGTGGCATTTTTCTACCCTCCGACCTTTATATGATGAAGGAGTTCCCGACCGAATCTGATCGTGAGGCGGACCGCTTTTTTCGAACCTTTACCAGGGAAGTCGTTGCCGAGCGCAAGGCCCTTTTCCTGGAGAACTGTGCAAGGGGTCACCGCTACGAGACATACATGTGCCGGGAATGCCTCGAGGACAGCCTCAGGAGAAATATCGGGCCGGATGCCCAGCAGAGTGATTTACGCAAGGTCGATCTGTACGCCAAGTTCTACGCCAATGCCGTTTCAGCGACCCTCAAAGCGCCGGGTCAACATTTTTATCGGGTGGTCAACCGATGTCCCTATTTTCAATTTCAGATACAGGATGCGGACGGCGATACGCCCAAAGTCAGTTACACGGCCATGCGTCGCCATAACTTTGAAAATGCGATTGATCAGTTCACCCTGGAAAGCTTTTTGTCGGATGATGCGGGCATCTTGACACTGTTTAAAAATGAGGTGTCCCACTGCCAGGGCGCCCTTGTCCGCAGCCGTGGCTGCCACACCCCGGAAGGCTTTCATGCATTTATCCGGGAGCGTTTCGATGTTTTTGGCGTGGCCGCCCAATTTGATGCGGCCCTGGCCACGTTGATGGCTTCGCCGGGTTTTCATTTCCATTGACTCCTGGAAGGCCGCGTCAAGTACCGCCCCCCGTATCGAGTTGCCGACTGTATGGAAACGGCAACCCACTTAGGTCTAATAGTATATGATATGAATAAGTTAATTTGGTTAAATTTTATTTTTAACCCAATTAAATAAAAATTGTTGACTTTGGATAAACGTTTATATTAAACATTAATATCCCCCAATTGATTTCCAACTAACAGTGCTTGATGAAACCATCGAACTCGGAAAATATTCTCGAGGTTAGCGGGTTAAAGACCTATTTTTTTTCGTCAAGAGGCGCGGCTCGCGCGGTTGACGGCGTCTCTTTTCACTTGACGGCCAGCGAGGTGCTGGGTGTCGTCGGTGAATCCGGAAGCGGGAAGAGCGTGACCGCCCAGTCGATTATGCGTTTGATCCCCGACCCTCCCGGCAAAATCGTCGACGGTCACATCCAATTCGACGGAATGAACCTGCTGGATTTGACGATGCAGCAAATGCGGCTTATTCGCGGCAATCGCATCGCCATGATTTTTCAGGAACCGATGACCTCCCTAAATCCGGTTTTTACCATCGGCAACCAGATTTCAGAGATGTTCATTCTGCACCGCAACGCCAGTCGCAAGGACGCCCTGGACGCTTCCATCGAGATGCTGGATCGGGTTCAGATTCCTGCCCCTGAGAAGCGTATTTCCGAATACCCGCATCAACTTTCCGGCGGGATGCGTCAACGGGCCATGATCGCCATGGCCCTGGCCTGCGACCCGGAAATACTGATTGCCGACGAGCCGACCACGGCGCTGGATGTGACCGTCCAGGCGCAAATTCTCGATCTAATGATCAAACTCAAAGAGGATTTCGGCACCGCCGTGCAGATGATCACCCACGATCTGGGTGTGATCGCCGAAATGGCCGACCGCATTGTTGTGATGTACGCCGGCCGGGTGGTCGAGGAGGCCTCGACTATCGAGTTGTTCCAGCAAACCCTGCATCCCTACACGATCGGCCTGCTGGACTCGATTCCCATCCTTGGCAGCCGGACAGCCGGTGAGAACAAGCACCTGAGCGAGATTAAAGGCATGGTGCCCAGCCTGGTCGCACTGCCCGATGGCTGCAAATTCTGCGACCGCTGTAGCCGGGTCATGGCGGTCTGCCGTGAACGGGAACCGCAACTGACCGAGGTCTCCAGCGGGCACAGGGTGCGCTGCTGGCTGCATGTGGAGCCACCATCGTCATGAACGAATCGCTGATCACCGTCAAGGATTTGAATATTCACTTTCCGATCAAGCGGGGAGTCTTCTCCAAGACCGTTGGATATGTGTATGCCGTGGACGGTGTCAGTTTCGAGTTGGCCAAGGGAGAAACCCTGGGCATCGTCGGCGAATCCGGCTGCGGCAAGACCACGGCGGGGATGGCGGTTACCCAGCTTCTTCCGATCACCAGCGGCACGGTGACTTGGAGAGGTCGGGACATGCACGACTTGAACCGTTCCGAGCTGAGGAAACTGCGCCGAGAGATGCAGCTTATTTTCCAGGATCCCTATTCCTCGCTCAATCCGCGCATGCGGGTCAATGATATCCTTGCCGATCCCATGGACGTGCATGGCATGTACACGGGGGCGAAACGGCGGGAGCGCCTGGCTTTTTTGTTGGATACGGTGGGTTTGGCTCCGGAACAAGGCCGCCGTTTTCCGCACGAGTTTTCCGGCGGCCAACGCCAGCGCATCGGTATCGCCCGGGCGCTGGCCCTGGATCCGTCGGTAATCATCGGCGACGAACCGGTCTCGGCGTTGGATGTCTCCATTCAGGCCCAGATTATCAATCTGCTCATGGATCTAAAGTCCAATTTCGACCTCTCTCTGATCATTATCTCCCATGATCTGGCCGTGGTGGAGTATATCTGCGACCGCATCGTGGTCATGTATCTGGGCAAAGTGATGGAAACGGCCGCCTACAGCGACCTTTACGGGGGGGCCAAACACCCCTACACCCAGGCCCTGCTGTCGGCCGTTCCTGTACCCGATCCCCTGCGCAAGAAAGAACGCATCATTCTCAAAGGCGACGTGCCCAGTCCGATCAACCCGCCGTCCGGCTGCCGGTTTCACACCCGCTGCCCCGAGCGGATGGATATTTGTGACCAAACGGTTCCCGAAATGATTGATTTCGGCAACGGCCACCGGGCCGCCTGCCACTTGTACACCGGCGCTGACGCGCAATGACAAAGAATGACTTATCAACAGATAAAGGAGGCTGCCAAATGAGACGTATTGCATTGACCCTGATCATCGCCCTGCTGGCCCTGCCCGCCATTGCGATGGCCAAAGCCGATCTGGTGGTGGTGACCGATGCGCCACCCAAATCCATGAATCCGCATGCTTTTTCTTCGGATGCCAACCTCTCCTACATGTCCAACTTTTTTGACGGTCTACTTCAGCGGCCCGCCCCGGACGGCAAGCTGTCACCGGCGCTGGCCGAAAGTTGGGAGCGTCTGGATGGCGTGACTTGGAAGTTCAACCTGCGCAAGGGCGTCAAGTTTCATAACGGCAATGCCTTTACTGCCGCCGACGTCAAGTTCACCTTCGAGCGCATGAAGGATCCCCAGTACTCCAAGCTGCTCAACATTGCCAACTCCATCGCTTCCATCGAAACGCCGGACGATTACACGGTGATCTTCAAGAATGTGAAGCCGGTGCCCTGGTTCGCCGAAACCATGCATCAGAATTTCATCGTCGACATGGAGTCTTCCGAGGGACGCGATGATGGTGACTACAACACCAAGCCCATTGGTACGGGTGCCTACAAACTGGTTGAATGGGTCAAAGGCTCCTACGTGCGACTGGCCGCCAATGACGACTACTGGGAAGGTGCGCCCAAATACAAGACCGTGGACATCCGACCGATCACCGAAGAGGCCACCCGTTTTGCCGCCCTGGCCGGCAAACAGGCCGACATTGTCAACGGGGTGCCTGTATCCCTGATCGAGCGCATTGAGAAAATGCCCCATGTGGAGTTGATTTCGCGGCCGGCCCGTCGCGCCATCTACATGGACATTTCCAACATGAAGGGTACGCCTTTTGAAGATATCCGCGTGCGCCAAGCCATTGCCCATGCCATCAACGAAGATGAGATCATCGAGAAAGTCATGCGCGGTCAGGCCACGGCCACGGCCCAGGTGCCGGATGTGCCCACCGTCGGTTATCTTCCCGGTTTGAAACGGCTGCCTTACGATCCGGCCAAAGCAAAGCAACTGCTGGCCGAGGCCGGGTACCCCAACGGATTCGACATCACCGTGGCCGGTCCCAACGACCGCTATGTCAATGATGAGAAGATCTGCGAAGCCGTGGCCAAATACCTGGCCAAGGTCGGCCTCAAGGTGAGCCTGGATGTCAAACCCAAATCCATCTTTTTCGACGAGCTGTCCGATTTCAAACACCAGTTCTATCTGATCGGCTGGTTTGACGGCTCTTTCGACTTCGGTCGCAGCGCCGAAAAGCTGCTGCACACGGTGGATAAGGACAAGGGCATGGGCGCCTACAACGGCACCAAATACTCCAATCCGGAAATCGATAAAATGATCATCGAATCCTCCTCGATTATCGACCGTGCCGAGCGTGAGAAAGCGCTGCAGGCCATCAACAAGAAATCGGTTGAAGACGTGGCCTGGATCCCGCTGCACTATCAGCAGGATATTTTTGCCGTGGTCAAGGGCAAGGATGTCAAGTTCACGCCGCGGTCGGACCGGTGGATCGTGGCTAAGGAAATCAAGTAGTATTTCATGGCCACTTAC
>JASFFF010000099.1:0-9828 GCA_050124445.1 Desulfosarcina sp. | reverse complement strand
ACGTCATCAGGCGTCTTACCGTACTTGGCTTTGTATTCGTCGATGAAGGCCTTGGTGTCACCCTTGGCACCGGCCGCGGCGTAATGGGTGGAAAAGTAATAGCCCTTGCAGTCATCGCCGCACAGTCCCATAAGGTCGCCACCGCCCCACGAATCGGAGCCGAGGATGGGTTTGGTCCAGCCCATCTCCTTGGCGGCCCGCACAATCAAGGGCACTTCGCTGTAATACTGGGGGGTAAACAGGATGTCGGCACCAGACATCATGATATTGGTCATCTGGGCAGAAAAATCCTTGTCACCGGTGGTGAAGCTCTCGAAGGCCACCACGGAGCCGGCGCCGTTAATCTCTTCAAAGGCGGCCTTGAAGAACTCGGCCAGTCCTTTGGGATAGTCAGCAGCAATGTCATAGAGTACAGCGGCCTTTTTGGCACCCAGTTCGTCGGTGGCAAAATTGGCCGCCACCGGGCCCTGAAAAGGATCCAGAAAGCAGCCGCGGAAAACGAAGGGCCGATCCAGGGTGGTGTTGGGGTTGGTGGACCAGGGACTGATCATTGGGGTGGCATAGTTGTTGGCCACCTCGCCTGCCGGTACCGCCTGGCTGGAGGACTGAGGGCCGATGATGCCTAAAACACCCTCTTCAGTGATCAGTTTTGTGCTGACCTTGACCGCCGATTCGGCCTTGTATTCGTTGTCGTCATAAACGAACTTGAGGGCATAGGATTTGCCACCCACGGTCACATTGGGGTTTTTCTTCAAATACATTTCAGCTGCATTCTTAGATGATGCACCAACGTCAGGGTTGTCGCCGGTCAGGGGGATGTTGAAACCGAGCTTGATGGTGTCCGCTGCATCGACATCCACGGCCGTGAACGTCAATGCCATGACTGCCACCAGAGTAACTACCAAACCAAATGTAAGATTACGCATGTCACTCCTCCTTTTACTGCCGATTGGGTGGGTTGTGTGGGGCTTGTACGCCCCGAAGTGAATAACTTGCCTAACTACCATGGGCACCGGCGTTTTTCAACGCCATTTTCCCGCGCATGCGGCCAGCCGCCGATGGCCTAATCCGACCGGTGTCGAATATCTGCCGCCATCTCCTTTAAGATCGAGAACACATTGCCTCCCCGCTTGCGGGCAATGCGGTGGGCATCGTCGACCAGTTGCCGGGCCTGTCGCTCCAGGAGTGTCTGTTCAGGCAACGGCCGACCGCTGCGCGTGTACTGCCAGGCCAACAGACGCACGGCGGCGGTGACCTGATGTTTGTATAAAAACCCCATCGACGGTCTGGCTCCTATTTTCCGGCAGTCATCGATCGAGACGGACGCATAGCGGTCTGTTTCATTCGCCTGGACCATTTGGCGTTTGCCCTTGATTGCGACGCAAGCCGATCAGAAAGGCTTCAAGCAGCAAGCGCGGTTCCTGACCGGTGGATTTTATGCGCCTGTCCGTTTCGCTCAGGTGCTTCACGGCCGCAAATAATCCCGGTAGTGAAAAACCATCCGCTTTCTTGAGCGTCTGGTACACCGGATAGGGGCTGTTTGGATTCCGGGCCAGCACCAGATCGCTGGACGTGCTTGGCTTGCGCTTTTTACCCGCACCGTCTGGATTCAAGATCGACGCCCAGGATTCGATCAGCGAGGCATACGTTCTGTCGTGCTCTCTCACGGCGCTGTAAGCGGCGGCTTTAAACTGGGCAAAGCTCATTTGGGCCGACCATGAGCGGCCGCGATCCCGAGCAATGAAATCCTTGGCCACCAGCAGGCGTCGAATCTGATTGGCCGCAGCGGCCAGCAACTGCAGCGGGTGCATGCCGTCGTCCAGCAGGCTCTGCATGAAGAAAAGCGTATCCGGCAGGTTGCGGTCAGCCAGGGCATTGGTAAAAGCGAAAATGGGATCTTTGCGGGTTCGCCGCAATACCGATGTCACATCGGCGTCGGTGATCTGCCGGCGATCACCCACAAAACTGATCAGCCGCTCCAAGTTGCCGGCAAGGGTACGCAGATCGAAGCCGGTCCACTGGACCAGTCGACGGCGCGCATTGACGGCCAGTTGTTTGCCAGCCCGATCCAGCATCTCGTCTATGGTCGCCTGAATCACGGCGTCCTGAGCCGTGCGATCCGCCCGCGTCTCTCCTTTGGGGACACTGCAATCGACCACCAGGCCTGTTTTGTCAATGGCTTTAAACAGGGTTTTGCGGCGGTCGACAAAATCGGTGGTGATAATCAAGCGGTGCCCAGGCGGAAAGCCCTTTTGCATCGCATTGGTGAGCAATTGGGTATCATCGCGCTTTTGCGGTACCCCCAGCCCCTCGTCACGACAATAGTCGATCAGCCGGGCAAACCAGGCGGCCGGTTGACCGTCGATATCTTCGGCTATCTTTTTCCGGTTGGACGCTGCGGCAAGGTCTTCAAAGGCCAAACCAGTCAGCGACATCAGGTTCAAAAAAGGTCGCGATGCCTTCTTTAAGTCCCCGCGTTGGGCGGCTTCGAGGATCTTTTCACGCAGCCCCCGGCCTGCTTTTGACGAATAAAACAGTCGGGCATCGCGCAGGACCACCAGCTTGGTGCTGGACAGCAGGGCATAGGTATTCAGAATGTCCAAAGCCACGCTCACGGAATCACTGGCACCGTCAACGCTGTCGACGCAGACGGCCCGGTCCGCTTCGGGTATCAAGGCCTGGACAATCGCATCAAAGGCCTGTTCACAGAGCATCTCCTCACCGTGAATCAAGGTGACCGCAGGCCACGCGTCCGCGGCAATGCGCTGCAAATGGTCTTCAATAGCGTTGTAGGCAATGGTTGGCATGGATATCCGAAATCAGAAATCGTCCGTCAGAAGTCGGCGTCAAAACATTTAAATCGCTAATTTAACCAATCGGTTAGCAGATTCGCGAATCATTGCGGCATTTTGCCCAACACCACATGGGTGATGAATATGGTGATACCCACGGTGATGGCGCTGTCAGCCACATTAAAGGCCGGCCAGTGGACACTGCCGATGTAAAAATCGAGGAAATCGACCACTTCATTTAAGCGTAGCCGATCGATCAAATTACCGACGGCCCCCCCGAATATCAGTGCCAGGGCTGCGGCCAGATAGGGATACGTTCTGGGCGTGCTGCGGTAAAAATAGACGATCAGCCCCATGGCCAGGCCGGAGACCCCGATAAAAAGCAGATTTCGAAGCCCCTGGCTGCCGGTGGCCATGAAGCCGAAGGCGCCGCCGGGGTTGCGAATATGGGTCAGGTTGAAGAATCCCGGTATGACGGTAATGGATTGGTACAACGGCATCTTGTCCAGAACCAGCCATTTGGTAAGCTGATCCAGAAGCACCACCAGACCGGCAATCACGGCAAACGGCATGCCACCTAAGGAGCGAACCGGGGCTTTTTTGGGTGTGTCTTCAGGGCGCGTGTTGGAGGGGGCGGTTTCCGGGTCTGTTGCTTTCATGACACCTCGATCATACGGATGAGTCAACAGCGTCCATCTGCGACAGGGCACTGCTGCAGCGGCTGCAGATGGCTGGATGGTCGGTAATTTGCCCAACGCTATCATCGTAAACCCAGCAGCGTTGGCACTTATCGCCACCGGCCGGTTCCACCTTCACCCATACCCCTTCAGTCTCCTGCCCCGCCGTTGCACCGGGTATCTCCCCGGCAACCATGGCCACCCGTGAAACAATCAAAATCGATCGAAGATCCGCTTCAAAGTCCATCATGACGCCCAACAGCGCATCGGACAATCCAATGGTCACCGCCGCATCCAGGGAATGTCCAATGATTTTATCTGCGCGGGCCTTTTCGAGGGCCTTGGTCACTTCGGCGCGCACACGGATCAGCGATTCCCATTTGGCAGCCAGTGATTCGTCGAAAAATGCCCTGTCCGGCTGGGGCAACACCGCCAGATGGATGCTTTCGGTCTTGCCGGGCATCGCCGGCATATGCTTCCAGATCTCTTCGGCCGTGAACGGCATGATCGGCGCCATGATCCTGGCCATGGCGTCGAGTATGGTAAACATGGCCGTCTGGGCGCTGCGCCGGGCGATGGATGCCGGCGGGCTGGTGTAAAGCCTGTCTTTTAAGATATCCAGATAAAACGAGGAGAGATCGACGGTGCAATAATTGTACAGCCGGTGATAGATCACGTGGAACTCGTATGCGTCGTATGCCTTCAGCGCCCGTTGCATCAACACCTGCAGCGTGTGCAGGGCAAAACGGTCGATGTCCAGCATCTGCTCGGCAGCCACAGCGTCGGTCTGCGGTGAGAAATCACTCAGATTGCCCAACAGAAATCGGCTGGTGTTGCGGATGCGGCGGTAGGCATCGCTTAGCTGTTTGAGAATATTGTCGGATATTCTCACATCATCCCGGTAATCGGAGGCTGCCACCCACATACGCAGGATCTCCGCGCCATATTTGTTGATCACTGTTTTGGGGGCCACCACGTTGCCCAGGGATTTGGACATCTTTTTGCCGTCGGCATCCACCACAAACCCGTGGGTCAGTACGGCATGGTATGGCGCCTGTCCACGGGTGCCCACCGCAGTGAGCAGCGCACTGTGAAACCAACCCCGGTGCTGATCGCTGCCCTCCAGATACAGGTCCGCTGGCCACTGCAGATAATCGCGGTCCTCGAGCACGGCAGCATGGCTCACCCCCGAATCAAACCAAACATCCAAGATGTCGGTCTCCTTAATAAACGAGGCACCGCCACAACTGCTGCAAAGCGTGCCTTCGGGCAACAGGTCGGCCGCCTGCTTTTCGAACCACACATCAGCGCCATGGGCCACAAACTGGTCGAAGATGTGGTTCATGGCGGCCTCGTCCATGTGCACGGTGTCACATGTTTCACAAATGAACACCGTGATGGGA
Source organism: Desulfosarcina sp. (assembly GCA_050124445.1). Classification (GTDB taxonomy): domain Bacteria; phylum Desulfobacterota; class Desulfobacteria; order Desulfobacterales; family Desulfosarcinaceae; genus Desulfosarcina. Next base: position 4,956 of record JASFFF010000099.1, on the reverse strand, counting down.
ACGCCCCAGGCCCGCTGGCGGGAAACGCACCAGTCCGGGCGGTTTTCGATCATGCCGTAAATTCGCTCGCGGCCCCAATGAGGGATCCACTGAACCTGGTCAATCGCAGCCAGCGATTTTGCGCGCAACCCGGTCTTTTCCATGGAGATGAACCACTGAGGCGTTGCGCGGAAAATCACCGGCTGCTTGCAGCGCCAGCAGTGGGGGTAGCTGTGGCCGATCTGTTCTTTGGCCAGCAGCGCGCCCTTGTCCGCCAGGGTCTGGTTGATATGGTCGTTGGCCTTGAATACGAACTGCCCGGCGAATCGTTCCACATCGTCGGTAAAAACACCCTTGTCGTTCACCGGCGAATAGGCCTCCAATCCGTATTGCAGTCCCACGTCGTAATCCTCGCGTCCGTGCCCGGGTGCGGTGTGAACACAGCCGGTACCCGCTTCGAGGGTCACGTGGTCGCCCAGGATAATCAGCGACTCCCGATCGTAGAACGGATGGCGGCAACGTTTGTTTTCAAGCTCTTGAGGCGCCAGGTCGGCCACAATACGGAAGTCCGAATCGCCGAAGATTTGCATGCAGTCATCCACCCGTTCACGCGCTAAAATGAGCACCTCCCCGTTGCCGGTTTCAACGGCGACATAATCGAAGTCGGGATGCAGGGCCACAGCCAGATTGGCAGGCAACGTCCACGGGGTAGTGGTCCAGATAACCACCGAAACCCGCTTTCCGGACAAGGGTGCCGACACCGTTGCCAGGTCGTCCTTGAGGGCGAACTTCACGTATACCGAGGGCGAGGTCTCGTCGTGGTATTCGATTTCGGCCTCGGCCAGCGCCGTTTTGCAGCTGCAGCACCAGTGGATGGGTTTTTTGCTGCGAAACAGACTACCGTCCAGAGCGAATCTGCAGCACTCCTTGGCAATGGTTGCCTCGTAGCGGTAGTTCATGGTCAGGTATGGATTGTCCCATTCGCCCATTACACCCAGGCGCTTGAACTCATCGCGTTGAATATCGATATATTTTTCTGCGTATGCCCGGCAGCGGCGACGCACCTGAGCCTGGGACATGGCCTGCTTTTTGGATCCCAGCTCTTTGTCCACATTGTGCTCGATGGGCAGGCCATGGCAATCCCAACCCGGCACGTAGGCGGCATCAAACCCAGCCATCTGTCGCGACCGAATGATGATATCCTTGAGGATCTTGTTCAGCGCCGTGCCGATGTGGATATGTCCGTTGGCATAAGGCGGCCCATCATGCAGCACAAACGCCGGCCGCCCTTGGGAGGCTTCACGGATATGGTCATACAGCCCCATGGTTTCCCAGGCCGCCAGCTGATTGGGTTCGCGGCCGGCCAGATTGGCCTTCATGGGAAAACCGGTTTTGGGGAGATTCAAGGTCTGCTTATAATTCATCGATGCCTCCGTATCGAAATGTTCATCGTAAACAGCGATTTCTACTTTGAAAGCAGGATCATGTCAAGGTAATTGAAAGGCCAGGCTGACGATATTGCCGCTTGAAAAGCAGATGGTTTTGGGTCAATATGATGATTTTATTTGCCACACGGATAGCAATGAAAGGCGAACCAAACATGACGCCTGAACGGTTGAATCAACAAATCACTTTCGTCCGCGAGGCGGACAAGCTCAAATCCATTCAGCGCCAAACACTGCTTACCGATGCGTCCCGCCAGGAAAACGACGCCGAACATTCCTGGCACCTGGCATTGATGGCCTTGGTGTTGACCGAGTATGCGCAGGGCGGCGCCATCGATCTGCTGCAGGTGATCCGCATGCTTTTGGTTCATGACCTGGTGGAAATCGATGCCGGCGATACGTATTGCTACGACGCGGGCGGATATACAGACAAGCATCAACGCGAAACAGCCGCCGCCGAGCGACTGTTCAATCTGCTGCCGTCGGACCAGGCCATACAGATCAGAACCCTGTGGGACGAATTCGAGGCGTGTCGAACACCTGAAGCCAAATTCGCCAACGCGCTGGACAGACTTCAGCCATTAATGCACAACGCGTTTACCAATGGACGGATGTGGAAAAAACACGGTATCGTCGAGTCACAGGTGATCGCCCGCAACCGCACAATTGCCGACGGCGCCCCTGCCTTGTGGACCTTCGCCCGTCACCTGATCGAACAGGCCGTCGCAGACGGCCACCTATCGCCGTGAAAAGGAGCTAATATGCCCGCCCCCTTGATCGAGAAAGTGCTCATTATTGGTTCCGGTCCGGTTAAAATCGGACAGACCGGGGCCTATGACGATGCTGCCTGCAGCGCCTGTCGGGTGCTAAAGAAAGCCGGCTTGCAAACGGTAATGGTCCATTGCGACCCGTCCGCCTTGGCCACCGATATGGAAACAGCCGACCGCACCTACATGGTGCCGCTGACCGCGCAGTCATTGACGGAAATCATCCTCAGGGAAAAACCCGACGCCCTGCTGCCGACCGTTGGCGGTTTGACGGCGTTGGCCGTGGCCAAATCATGCCATCACAGCGGCTTGCTGGCGGACAACGGCATCCGCATGCTCGGCGCATCGGTCGCATCCCTGGATCTGATTGACAATCCGATGGCCGTCGCCGACCTGGCGGAGGAGACCGGATTGGCGGTACCGGAGGGTCGATCCACCCACAGTGTGTCCCAAGCGGCGGCCATTGCTGAATCGATTGGCTATCCCGTCTTTGCCCGTATCGCCGGCAGCGGCGAGCCGACACGCCAGGGAATTGCCTACAACGTTGAAGAATTGCGCCTGCTGGTTTCAGGCGGGCGACTGCCGTCCGATGCACCGGTTTTCTGTCGCATTGAACAGGCCCTTTCCGGATACCGCGAAATCGAATTGGAGCTGCTGCATGATGGCAACGACCGTGTGCAGGTGGTGGCCATGGCCGAGAATATGGATCCAGTGGGCATTCACAGCGGCGATTCCATGGCGGTGATCCCGCCACAAACCATCGATCAAGAGACCCGCCGGCAAATCGATGCCGCAGCCGTCAATTTGGCTCGCCACATCCGCGGATCCGGCAACCTGCATCTGAAATTTGCCGTTGGACCGAATTCAGATCAACTGCTGGTGCTGGCGGTGAACCCGTTTTTCTCGCGCATGACCGCCTTTTGTGCCAAAGCCTTCGGCATCGACCTGGCAGGCATACATGCACGACTGAGCCTGGGCGCAACGGTGGATGAAGCCCTGGCCGAAACGGATTCGTCGATCGACAGCATCATGAACAGCGAGACCGTCGCCGTGCGCTTGCCTCGCTGGGAGTTTGAACGCTTCGGCGGAGAGACCGGAAGGCTGGATTCGCGCATGCAGTCTACGGGAGCCGTTATGGGCCTTGGCCGCAGTTTGTCGGCAGCCTTGCAGGCAGCTGTTCGTTGCCGATCCCCCCGGCACCCGCTTGTGGGCCTGCGCCCGGAGCTGGAATCCCTGGCCCTCGATGATCTGATGCGCCGTTTGGTTCAGCCTTCCCCCCTGCGTCTATGCGTGCTTCATGAAGCCCTTAAAAAGGGGGCCGAACCCGACTTGCTTGCATCGGTCACCGGCATTCACCGGGGCTGGATCCATCAACTGGCCTACCTGGCGCGTAAGGAGGCGGAAGTGGCCGATTTTGACGGGCAATCGCCACCGCCCGCCTTGCTTGAGGAGGCCATGAGCGCTGGATTCAGCCTGCCCGGTCTGGCCCATTTGCTGGAACAGTCGCCAGATGCGGCCGACCAGCTGTTGAGCGATGCCGGCATGCGGATTCGGCCACGGGCATCGAGTGATCAGAAGCAATCCCGGATCTGGTTCACCACCGCCACCACCGAGCAGACACGGCATACCCCCATCGACAAAGGGATCGTCATTGTCGGCCCCGGTTCCAGTCGGATCGGACACAGCATCGAGCTGGACCACTGCTGTATACACGGCGCCCAAGCCCTGCGGGCCGCCGGTCGCAAGGCCATTATGATCAACGCCAATCCTGCCGCGGCAGGTGGATTCAATGATGTGGACCGCACCTATGTCCAACCGTTAACGGCTGACGATCTCAAGGCCGTTTGCCACTTAGAGGGCCCCCAAGGCATCATCCTACAGCTGGGGGGATACGCGGCCATGGATCTGGCCGGCGAACTGACAAAGACCGGTTTCGCGGTTTTGGGGACATCTCATGATCGGGTGGTTCTATCACAGGATCGCCTGCGGTTCAGCGCCATGCTCACGGACATGGGCATTCCCCACCCCCAAATCGGCATGGCCGAGAGCCCGGATCAAGCCCTGGATCTGGCCGAAGCCATCGGCTACCCCCTGGTAACCAGTGTGCCGGCCGACAGGCAACGAAATCGGTACGCCATCATCATGGACGCCCACATGCTGGAAAAGGACCTTAGAAAAACCACTCTGTCGGCAGAAATGCCCATGCTGCTTGAACAGTTCCTGGAATACGCCATTGAGGTAGAGGCCGACGCCCTTTGCGACGGCAAAATGGTTTATGTACCGGCCATCATGGAGCATATCGAACTGGCCGGCGTGCATTCGGGAGACTCGGCCCTGGTGATTCCGCCATACAGCACCCCGCCACGCCATCTGGAAACCATCACCGCTTACATCCACAAAATAGCCCGGGAACTCAGCGTAAAGGGGCTGCTCAATACACGCTTTGCCGTCTATGATGACACCGTCTATCTCTTGGCCGCCCGTCCATGGGCCTGCCGAACGTTGCCGCTGGTTTCGAAAATCTGCGATATTCCCATGGCCGAACGGGCAGTTGAGATCATGTTGGGCAGGACCCTGGATACCATGGACCTGCCCCGCCGGTTGTTGCCTCACTATGGTATCCGCTCGTCGGTGTTTCCCTTCGATACGTTTACCGAATCCGATCCCCTGCTGGGGCCGCAGATGCGATCCACCGGTCAGGCATTGGCACTGGCAGAAGTGTTCGGCATGGCCTACTACACCTCTCAGGAAGCCGCCGGCCCGTC
>JASFFF010000098.1:0-9899 GCA_050124445.1 Desulfosarcina sp. | reverse complement strand
GCTTGGCATGAATTTCCATGAATTGGCGCAGCTCTTCTCCCATGAGGATTTCCTGTTTGATCTCCTCAGGCATTTTAATTGTCGGACCGGTTATGCTTTTACGGTGGGCGTTGATTTGACTCAGCAGGTCACGGCGCAGCTTCAGGGCCAGGTACTCGATGCTGCGGTCCCGGTTTTCCGCCGATTCGACAAATCGCTTTAAATTGACCGCATCGGAGATTTCGATGAAAATGTTGTCCGGTTTCCTGAACAAGGTCGCCAACCGCCTGAGTTTACCTGGTTTTTGCGGTGACCCGAAGAAGATATCCGTTAAGGTGGGCCATGTGGATGCGGGGTGTTTGCTGAATAATAACAACTGGGGAATGATACAAATGGGCCGTTCCAGGGTCTGTTGGATCTCGATCAAATGCCGGATGGGGTCGGTCTTAGATTTGATAAAGCGACGATAGAAATCGCGTTTTTCCACAAGCGGCAGAAATACGGTGGTACCTTTTTCGACTTCATCGCGGATGAATCCGTCCAGGTATGGATCCCGAAACGACAGGTGGCGTAGGAAAAAGCGCAGCTGAGCGACGGCGATACGCATGAGGCGGCCGACGGGCTGCAACATCCGGATACTGCAGTCCAGGCCCAACTGCGGATAGGGTAGCTGGGCTTGCATGTAGCGGGTGTAGTAACACAAAAATTCGAAATAGCTTTTGTACTTGGAGGCGTAGACGGTTACCGCATTTTCGGGAAGATCATTGATGGCTGTTTGGATATCTTCATTAAGGCGGATGCCTGAGAAGAGGCGACGCAAAATGAACATGGTGAACAAGCCTGTATGCTGGGGCAGCCAACATGTATACAGGTTTTGTGTGTCTCCTAAGAGACGTTGAATGGGACCCTTTTTCGGCGATGATGGTTCCATGGCGCGGTTATATCAGATTTACGGAAAAAGGCCACGGTCAATTTAACGGTAATACGGCTCCAGTGGCAAGCGCAGATCGGTGTTGTCTCTTACCGGATTGGCGGTGTTGGGGTGAGCGCCGTAAAGGTAGCGTACGATAAAATTGAGATCGGCATCCGCTTTCAATGCAATGCGGATCGTGCTTCCGTCAATGCGGCGCACGCCGGCAATGGGTAACGGTTTGTCGCCGGAAATCACTTCAAAGCCGGTAATATCGGTCTTGGGCCTGAAATCGGTCCCTCCCCGGTGTGACATGGTTACATCGATTTCTCGGGCTGAGACGTGGGTGACAGCCGTAATCACGGGACCTCGGTGATAAGACCGCTTGCCCAACAGGTAGAGAATGGTCTGCGCGGTACGAACGCCCAAGGCGGAGTAAGATGCCGGTGCCAGGTGTTGGCGGCCGCGGTTTTCAAGATCGATGCTCAAGGCGGCCAGGTAGCATTCCTGGATGGTTTCCAGGGCATCCATTTGTGCATCGCGGATCCATTGACAGGGGATGTCCATACCGCTGGGACGCTTGACCAGGGGGATGATTAAAAATGGCAGATGGGGCCGGGTCGATCCGTTTTTAATGTCCGCCCGGATCTGTGTGTTGACAAAGCGTTCCAAGGCTTTGCGATATTCCTCTCTGGACACGGTGCCTATGGCTGCATCGGCCTCGCCCTGGAGCCACAATACATATTCCACCGATCCACCGGTTGCGTCGACCCCGTCGATCAAACGCCGATAGATGCCATTGGGACCGGCATCCAGCCAGAATCCCTTGCCCCAATCCGCCTTGGCGGTCAAGCCGGTTCCGTTGACCGAATAGTCCAGCAGCCCAATCGGAAGCTTCAGTTCCGCCGCCAGGCGATTGCCCAGTGCCAGCGCACCGTTGCCGGTTGCACCGGGTTGATGCCACTTTCCATCACGGTGAAGCATGACATGGGTTGAGGGAAGGTGGTCATTGCCCGTGTAAAACCACTCGCGCATGTTGGACTGACCGATGCAGGCGACCAGCAATCCCACTGCCCATCGATGGCTGCCGCTGACTACGGCCCATGGCGTCAACCGGCTGCGCACTTGCAATTGATACCATCCGCCCTGGGGAACATGTTGCAAAATGCCGGTGAAGAGACCGTTTTCCGGCGTGCCGTCAACAACGGTCCAGGGCACGACCACCGCGTCGAATCCAGATGCCACCACCCGAGCTTCCACGGGACCGGCAACACCCGTATAGGTGCCGGTTACAACGATGTCCGCTTCCTTTCCCCGGCGTTGAAAAATCCGGCCTTCCTGAATGTCGGACAGTGTGATGTCAGGCAGCTCATCCGTGGGATGGAGCACCGATGGGGGGGGCGATTGCACCGGCGCAGCCGGGGCGGCCGTCTCGCCGGGCTGAATCGTTATGCCGCTGTAGATGTCTCCATCATCTGGCGCTGTTTCGGTGCCGGCCGGTGCGGAAAGCCTGCGGTTGCCGTAGAAATTCAATAAGGTGGCACGCTGCAGGGTAAACACGCCTGGATGTGGGCTGGGATTGATTTGTATGGCCACCGCATCGTTGAAGGGCAGGGGAACGATGGCGGTGTGGGTTTCACGGTTTAGGGCTCTTTGAATCAATCCGGTCTGGTTGGGATGGGTGCGTATCGTGATGCGCCCCTGGTGCGTTGGAGCAAAAGTCAGTTCGAGCATCTTGAATACGTTGTTGGTTGAACCGGAAGGCACGGGCAATGAGAAAAAGGCCTGCGGACCCGACGATCGAATTTGGAGGCCATCAGGGGTGATGTCCAGGGCACAATGGCTCACCGCCGTTGCACCTTCGAGGGAGAGTTCTCTTTTGACCACGCCCATCATCTGTTGACTGGCGCTTGCATACAAGGACTCCAGGTTCAGGTGAAGATGCCGGAGGCCGGCCTCTGCACGTTGCAGCAAGATGATGTCCGTACCGGCAGCCAATATTTGCGGACCGAAGGTGGGTTCCCGGTCGGAATCAATGATCTCGATGCGGTTGAAGGCATGCGTAAGGAAGGGCAGGAGGTGGTTCAGGTAGCTGTCTCCATAGATAAGCGCCGACGGGCCCGCCACGGCGTGCGGGCCGGATACATGACTGCCCAATGGCGCCTTTGCCGGCGCTGCTTGGCCCAACAGCAGTCGATAGAGACCCTTGTCCGGCGCCGGGCAGTCCACTGACGTATCACCACTGGAATCCGGCTGGTCCAATCGCTTGTCTGCAAGGATCTGCCTGGCTGCTGCGGCAGCACCATGGCAACTCCAAAAAAGCGATTGTCGGCCGTAGACATCAACGCCGCTGAGCTTGGCTTTCTTCAGTTCCGGTTCCAGATCGATCAGGCTGCGCAACGGGTGCCGCTGATTGGCATCCATCAGCGCACGGTATACCGGGTGGCGAACCGCGACGTCGTTGGTACCCAGGTATTCTGGATAGAGGGCGGCCTTTCCGGGAACCACGCTAAACGCAAAACGCTTGCCGGTAGCGGCGATGATTTGTTCAACGGCATGAAGATCCAGAAATAGGCGCTGTCCGGTTTGCCGGTCAACCGATGGGTGGCTGGCCGCGTCGCTGGCCTGGCCGGGATACAACCAGCCCTGGATACCGATGTGAACCGCCGGGATGGAAGTGGTCTTGAACAGATGGTAGTTTAACCAGTTATTAAACAATTTCAGCGAGTCGGAAATGGGCAGGGACGCTTGAAACCAGCCTTCGACGGATTGGTAATACTCCCGGTTTGACCACAGCGCCGCTTCCGGCAAGGGAAATCCCTGGCCAGTGGTGTTGTCCCCGTTGCCGCGCATTTGACCCGCCAGCCACAGGCCCATGGGTGCGATCAAGAAAGCGACGAATATGAGTGAGAAAAGTTTTTTCACCACGCCAATTAGAAGCGATAATAGATAAAAGGGTTTAAGCTTTCCGAGGCCATGATGGTGAGGCACCAGGGCAGCAGCACCAGAAAAAGAAAAATGCCCATCACGGCAGACAGCAATCGCCGTCTTTCAAGTTGCGGCTCAGCATCGATGGGCCCCGGTGGTAGAATCAGGCAAGTGGCCGAACAGAGCATCAGCACTGCGTTCTTGAGATCGAACAGGTCTGCCACCGAGGGGGCAATGCCATGCAACCTGAAACTGAACATGGCAGCGAAATAGGCCCCTGCCTGACCAAGGTCCTCACAACGGAAAAGAACCCAGCCGCAAAGCACCACGAGCAGTGTTGCCAATCGGCGCAGACCCCGCAGCCGGTCTTCGGCCATTCGACGCAGGCCGGTGATGCGCTCGATGACTAAAAAAAGACCATGGTAGGCGCCCCAGGCCACAAAGGTCCAATTGGCACCGTGCCAGAAACCACAGAGCAGGAACACGACGGTCAGATTAAAATAGGTTCGGGCGGCACCGTGGCGACTGCCGCCCAGCGGGATATACAGGTAGTCACGAAACCAACGGCTGAGCGAGATGTGCCAGCGTCGCCAGAAATCGGTCAAACTGACGGCGCTGTATGGCCGATTGAAGTTTTCCAGAAAACGAAAACCGAAAAGCATGCCCAAACCAATGGCCATGTCCGAGTAGGCTGAAAAGTCCAGGTAGATCTGCAGGGTGTAAGCCAGAGCACCCAGCCAGGCGGTGAGCGAATCCAGCGATGCGGGGGCAAGGCCGAATATGGCATCGGCGAACCGGCCACAGGTGTCGGCGAGGATCACCTTCTTGCACAATCCCCAGCAAAAGCGTGTGGCCCCGGCATAAAAAGCGTCCCACGATTCGACCCGTTTGCGCAGCTGATGCTGGATATCACGGAAACGGACAATGGGGCCGGCCACCAACTGCGGGAACAAGGCCACGTACATGGCAAAATCGATGATATTGGCGATGGGCTGGCAGCGTCCCCGGTAGACGTCGATGGTGTAGCTGAGCTTTTGAAAGGTGAAAAACGAGATGCCGATCGGCAGTATCACCCGTTCCCAAGCGGACAGGTCGATGTCCAGATGAGACAGGTATGCGGCCGTCTGGTCCACCATGAAGTTGGCGTATTTAAACCAGGCCAACAGCCCCAGGTTGGCCGTGATGGAGAGGATCAGCCACAGGCGCTTGTAGCTTTGCCGGTGGTGCATCAGGCGGCCCATGGCAAAGTCGAACAGCGTCGATCCGGCGAGAAACAGGATGAAATCGGGTGCCCCGAAGATGTAGAACAGGTATGAAAAGAGCAGCAGAACCAGATTTCGCAGGCGGTTGTCGGCCAACATGCGCTGGCCATAGTAGACCAGGATCACCGCCGGCAGGAAGGCAAAGAGGAAAAAAACGCTCGAAAAGATCATGGGGCTCGTTTTAAGGTGTCCTTGTGCCCGATGGATCAGGCATCATTCATCATCGGCGGCTGGCCTCAATGCCAGTGGTGCTTGAACGGGTGCCTGGCTTTCCAGGCGGTCAACATTCTGAAATCCCCGGGGCAGCTTCCTGCCGCGACGACCCCGTTCACCGATGTACTGGGCGAGGTTGCCGTAAGTCAGCTTAAAAAATCGCTTCCCGGCGTGAATGGTCACGTTCCCCGCTTCAGGAACCATGACCAAATGGGTCAGCAGTTCCTCACGCGCTTTGGCCCGCTTAGGTGGGATCTGAATGATTTTATTGCCCTTTCCCTTGGACAGGGCCGGCAGTTTTTCCAAGGCAAACACCAGCATACGGCCTTCGTTGGTCACGGCGGCCAGCAGATCGGATGAACTGTCCTCCAGCAGGATGGGCAGCAGCGGCCGGGCGCCCGCCGGCAGCGAGAGCACGGCCTTGCCCTTGGTGTTGCGGGTCACCAGATCCTCGAATCGGGTGATGAATCCATATCCGGCGTCGCTGGCCAGAAGGAGGCGCTGCTCTTGCGGTGCCATGACCACGGCCGTTATCGTGGCTCCCGGCGGCAGGACGAAACGGCCGGTGAGCGGTTCGCCATAGCCCCTGGCCGACGGCAGGGTATGGGCCGCAAGGCTGAAGGTGCGGCCGGTGGTGTCCAGAAAGACCACCGGCTGATTGCTCCGGCCTCTGGCTGCGGCCAGGTAGCGATCCCCCGGCCGATAGCTGGCCTCCTCCGGTTCGATATCGTGGCCCTTGGCGGCCCGCACCCAGCCGTTGGCCGAAAGGATAACTGTCACCGGTTCGACCGGAGCCAATTGCTCTTCGGAAATGGCCTGGGCGCCCCGGCGCTGGACGATGGCCGTGCGCCGCGCATCGCCGTAGGTTTTGGCATCTGCGCGGAGTTCCCGTTTAATCAGGGTTTTCAGACGGGCCTTGGATGCCAGCGTTTTCTCCAGCATTTGCCGTTCCTTGTCCAGGTCTTCCTGCTCGGAACGAATTTTGATTTCCTCCAGTTTGGCCAGGTGCCTCAGCCGAAGCTGCAGGATCGCCTCGGCTTGGGCATCGGTGAGTTTGAAGCGCGCCATTAATCTTGGTTTGGGTTCATCTTCGGTGCGAATGATGCGGATCACCTCATCGATGTTAAGGTAGGCGATCAATAGACCATCCAATATATGCAGGCGCTTTTTGACTTTTTCCAGCCGGTACGCCAGGCGGTTTTTGACAGTTTGGGTGCGATAGTCGATCCATTCGCCCAGTAGCGCCGCCAGTCCTTTGACTCCCGGTTTTCGATCCAGCCCGATGACGTTCAGGTTGACCCGGAAGGTCTTCTCCAGGTCCGTGGTGGCAAATAGATGGGCCATGAGCGCATCCTTGTCCACACGATTGGATCGGGGCACAATCACCAGGCGGATGGGATCTTCGTGGTCCGATTCATCCCTGAGATCCGCCACCATGGGCAGCTTCTTTTTGGCCATTTGTGCAGCGATCTGCTCCAGTATTTTGGCCGGGGACACTTGATGGGGAAGGGCGTTGATGACAATATCGCCATTTTCCAGTTCAAAATTGGCCCGCATGCGGATACCCCCTTTGCCGGATCGGTAGATGGCTTCAATTTCCGATTTGGGGGTGATGATTTCAGCGCCGGTCGGGAAGTCGGGGCCTTGGATATGGGCGCACAGCGCATCGGTGTCGGCACGCGGATTGTCGATCAAGTGGATGCAGGCATCGACTACTTCCCTGAGGTTGTGAGGGGGGATGTCCGTGGCCATGCCCACAGCAATTCCGGTGGTGCCGTTGAGCAGGATATTGGGCAGGCGTGCCGGCAGTATCTGAGGCTCTTGCAGGGTGCCGTCGAAATTGGGCACCCACTGCACGGTACCCATGGCGATCTCAGATAGCATCACGTCGGCATAGGCCGAAAGCCGGGCTTCGGTGTAGCGCATGGCGGCAAAGGATTTCGGGTCGTCCGGGGCGCCCCAATTGCCCTGGCCATCGACCAGCGGGTAGCGGTAGGAGAAGGATTGGGCCATCAGAACCATGGCTTCGTAGCAGGCGGTATCTCCGTGGGGGTGAAACTTGCCCAGCACGTCACCTACGGTGCGGGCGGATTTTTTAAATTTGGCGGTGGTTTTGAGCCCCAATTCGCTCATGGCATAAACGATGCGGCGCTGCACCGGCTTGAGCCCATCGCCGATGTGGGGCAGGGCACGGTCCATGATCACGTACATGGCATAGTCGAGATAGGCCTGCCGGGAAAACTGCTGCAGGGGCATGCGTTCGGTGTCGATGATGGCAGTTGACGTAGTCATATTAATAATGTTTTCGGTATGTAGGTATGTTAAATGTAAAGTTTTAAAATAACTAAGGGTTCGAGGGTTCCAGGATCCAAGGGGTCAAGAGGGGGAAAAGCACTGAACCTTAACTCTGAACAACGAACGTTCCACGTCGAATGATGATATCGCCTCGCTCCACCCTTCACTTGAAATCGACAAAATTCCTTATTCGATGTTGGACGTTCGTTGTTCAACGTTCATCGATTAGGTCTAAAGCCACTCTAATCCGCTACCCCTTGAACCCTATACCTCAGCACGATCCCCACTCGCTTCGATCCATTGACGGCGGTCGGCGGCCCGTTTTTTGCCCAGCAGCATGTCCAGTGTGGAAAAGGCAGCCTGATCTTCATCCACGCTTAATTGAACCAATCGGCGGGTATCCGGTGCCATGGTTGTCTCGCGCAGTTGCACGGGATTCATTTCACCCAACCCTTTGAAGCGCTGGACATTGATCTTTCCTTTGGGTTTCTTTTTCTCCATGCGGCGAATGATGGCCGCTTTTTCCGCTTCGTCCAAGGCATAATGAACCTCCTTGGCCTTGTCGATGCGGTATAACGGCGGCATGGCCACGAATACATGTCCGGTCTTGACCAGCGGAGTGAAGTGCTTGAGGAAGAGCGCACACAGCAGCGTTGCGATATGCAGGCCGTCGGAGTCGGCATCGGCCAGGATGCAGATCTTGCCGTAGCGCAGCCCGTTGAGGTTTTGAGACCCCGGATCAACGCCAATGGCCACGGCGATGTCGTGAACCTCTTTGGAAGCCAGTATCTGTGTGGCGTCCACCTCCCAGGTGTTGAGAATCTTGCCCCTAAGCGGCATCACTGCCTGGGTTTGCCTGTCCCTGGCCTGCTTGGCAGACCCGCCTGCGGAATCCCCTTCCACCAGAAACAACTCGCTTGTGTCAGGGTCCTGGCTGACGCAGTCGGCCAGTTTGCCGGGCAGTGCCGGACCGGCGGTGACTTTTTTGCGCACGATTTTCTTGCCGGCCGTAAGGCGGCGTCGGGCGCTCTCGATGGCCATTTCAGCCAGGCGCTCTCCTGCTTCGGTATGGTGATTCAACCACAGGCTGAAGGCGTCCTTGACCACGCCGTTGACAAAGGAGGCACATTGGCGGGAAGAGAGGCGCTCTTTGGTCTGTCCGGAAAACTGGGGATCCATCATCTTGGCCGAGAGCACATAGCTGCAGCGCTCCCAGATATCATCCGGGGCCAACTTGATACCCCTGGGGATCAATTTGCGAAATTCACAGAACTCGCGAATGGCGGCCAGCAGACCGGAACGAAACCCGTTGACATGGGTTCCCCCCTGGGGCGTGGGGATGAGGTTGACGTAGCTCTCCATGATGGTTTCCCCGCCTTCGGGCTGCCACACCACCGCCCAGGAAACGGCTTCACCATCGCCGTCCATGGCGCCCATAAAAGGTTCGCCGGGGACCAGTTCACAATCCTGCAGCCCGTCGGCCAGGTACTCTTTCAAGCCGTCTTCATAGTGCCATTGGTCTTTTTCCCCGCTGGTTTCGTCGCTGAAGGTAACCGTGAGACCCGGGCACAATACCGCTTTGGCCCGCAGGGTATGGCGCAGTCGCCGGGTGGAGAAGCGGATGGTATCGAAATAGGCCGCGTCGGGCCAAAAGCGCAGAAAGGTACCTGTGTTGCGCTGCCCGACCTTGCCGATGATTTTCAGTTCCTGTTCTTTGTGCCCATTGGCAAAGCAGATGGTGTGTTTTTTACCATCGCGTTTGATTTCTACCTCCAGGCGGACGGAGAGGGCATTGACCACGGACACGCCGACACCGTGAAGGCCGCCGGAGAACTGGTAGTCCTTGTTGGAAAATTTGGCCCCGGCATGCAGCTTGAGTAGAATCACCTCCACGCCGGTGATGCCCTCTTCCGGGTGAATGTCCGTGGGCATGCCACGCCCGTTGTCAGCCGCGCTCAAAGATCCATCCGTATGCAAGGTCACGTCGATGCGGTCGGCGAATCCAGCGATGGCTTCGTCCACGGCGTTGTCGATCACCTCCTGGGCCAGGTGATTGGGACGCTGGGTGTCGGTATACATGCCCGGACGACGGCGCACCGGATCGAGCCCCTTGAGTATCTCCAGGGAGGCGGCGTTGTAGGCGCGCCTATTGTTGGTAGAGAGTTGATTGGTTTTGATAAAAATTACCTCCAAATTCGACGTTCAGCGTTGGGTTTTTCGAAGTGGTCCCTTTATGATGTATAAGCTTAAAAAAATCAATACTGTATGTGGTGGTTGAGGAATAATATCACGCTAAACAGCAGAAATGATGC
>JASFFF010000097.1:0-10102 GCA_050124445.1 Desulfosarcina sp. | reverse complement strand
TTGCGTTTGATCTGCTCGGCCGCTTTCATCGGCGCCCTGACGCCGATGGCAATATCATTGGTAAGATTGTCCCCCCCCAGGGCCAGTACAAACGTGTGTTTGATGTTCTTGCCCGAGAAAATGGCCAGATCGCTGGTACCACCGCCAAGATCAATCAGACCGGTGCCCAGCTGTTTTTCCTCATCGGTAAGCACCGCCTCACCCGAGGCCAAGCTCTCCAGGACAATGTCACACACGTCCAACCCGGCCCGATTGGCACACTTGACGATGTTGTGGGCCGAGGTGACCGCGCCGGTAACAATGTGGATTTTGGCCTCCAGACGAACCCCGGCCATACCGACCGGATTTTGGATGCCGACCTGGTCGTCAACAATGTACTCTTGGGGCAATACGTGGATCACCTCCCGATCCATGGGGATGGCCACTGCCCGGGCAGCATCGATGACACGCTCAACATCCTGCGGGGTGATCTCCTGCCCTTTGATGGCGACGATTCCCCGACTGTTGAAGCCGGTGATGTGGCCGCCGGCAATACCGGCGTATACCGACGAAATTTCACAACCGGCCATCAGTTCGGCTTCTTCAACGGCTTTTTTTATGGAGTCCACCGTGGATTCAATGTTGACCACCACCCCTTTGCGCAGGCCGATGGAAGGATGGGTGCCAATCCCGATGATATTGATCTCGCTGCCGGTCACTTCACCGACCACCGCACAGATCTTGGTGGTTCCGATATCCAGGCCGACGACGATGCTGCCTTCACTGGGTCCCTGCAACTCACACCTCCTTATCAATCGCATCGGATGCACCGGCCGCAGCCAGGGTGATCACAATCCGATCAACATCAAAAAGATCGATGACCTTATATTTCCTCAGCCGGCTGTCTCTGCGCAAACGGGGCATGATCTGACCCAACGCTTCACACTTTTGGCGGTAGCGCCCAAACCCCAGCCTGATTGCCCGTTGTCCCTCCCTGATATAAATGGTGGCTCCGATCTCACGATCCATATGGATCCGTCGAATGCTGGATAGGGGCAATGGACTGTTGGTTTCCATAGCCAGGTTTAAAAGGTTCATGACGGACACGAAGGCCACCGCGGTCGGTTGTTCGGCGACGGGCAAATCCGCATAACTCAGGCCCTGGATCAGCGGCAAGGGTTGACTGCCCGACGGCGCCTGCTGGTGGAACACGTCTCCGGAAACATTGATCAAAAACCCCTTCCCGGCGCCCATGTCCAGCATGGCTAGCGGCTGCTCTTCATTGATGTGCAGTTGCAACCCCGACGGAATCTTTCGGCTGACCGTGGCCTCAGCGATCCAAGGATCGGCGAGCAGCCGTTTACGGGTTGTGGCCAGATTGAGGGCCAGGATGTTGGTCCGGGGCCCAACACCGGCAATCTCCAGCACTTGCTGGCGGTTGAGTCGCCGATTGCCGGTCACTTCAATCTGCCGCACCTGGAAATGATCGGCCTGTGTAAAATAGTCATATACAAATACGAAACCTCCGCTGACAGCCACTAGCACCAGTAATCCCAGCACGACCCTGGCACTGGCGATGATCCGATTACGAACCGCTTTTCTACGGGCCTTGCGGGCCTTCTTGAATCGATTTTTACGGGTCGTTTTCACCATGCGGACGTTGGCCCCTGATTGTTGGTCTCCGGTCGTTGACTGCTGGTTCCCTTAGGCCACTCAATATCTTCTACCGCCCCGCTTCCATCCGCCATCTTCCATCCTCCGACCGCCGTCTTCAGCCTTCCGTTAGACGCGTCAATAGCAGCTCCCCAACCCGATACACATCGCCCGCACCCAATGTCAGCAGCAGGTCCCCGGGCACCAGGGTCTGCTCAAGGTAATCGACACACCGCTCAAGGCTGTCCACACAAATCACGTTGCGATGACCATGCGCCCGAATGCACCTTCCCAGTATCTCGCCACTCACGCCGGAGATGGGCGCCTCGCTCGCAGCGTAGATCGGCAGGACCACGAGAAAATCGCTGTTGTTGAACGACCGGGTGAAATCCTCCAGCAGCGCCTGGGTACGGGTATATCGGTGCGGTTGGAAAACCACGACCTTGCGGCGTTCCGGCCAGTTGTCTTTGACTGCCTCGAGCGTCACCTGGATCTCTGTTGGGTGGTGGCCGTAGTCGTCAACCACGACGATGCCGTTGACCTCGCCCTTGATCTCCATCCTGCGCTGAACCCCCTCAGCAGAAGCCAGCGACCGTTTGATATCGGGCAGCGGAATGTCCAGTTCCAGCCCTACGGCAATGGCCGCCAGCGCATTGTACACGTTGTGCATGCCCGGCATGGCCAATACAAATTGTCCCAGGTCCTCACCGCGATGAATCACTGTGAAGTGGCTTTTCATTTCACCAAAAGTGATTTCCCGTGCCTGGTAGTCGGCCTGGGTGCTCTGCCCGTAGGTGGTCAACCGTTTCTTTATATGGGGGAGGAGGCCCTGAAGCGGTTCGTTGTCCAGGCAGAGCACAGCCAGGCCATAAAAGGGGATCCGATCGATAAAATCGAGAAAGACCTTTTTAATCGCCTCCAGGTCTTGGTAAAAATCCATGTGTTCTCGATCGATGTTGGTAACCACGGCAATGGCCGGAGAGAACTTGAGGAATGAGCCGTCACTCTCGTCGGCTTCGGCCACGATGAAGTCACCTTTGCCCAGCACCGCGTTGCGACCGATGCTCTTCAGTTTACCGCCGATAACCACCGTGGGATCCAGGCCTCCGCTGTCCAGTACACCGGATACCAAGGAGGTGGTCGTTGTCTTTCCGTGGGCTCCGGCGATGGCCACGCTGTACTTGAGCCGCATCAGTTCAGCCAGCATTTCAGCTCTGGGAATAACCGGAATCGCCGCCTGACGAGCCGCCGCCACTTCAGGATTCCGGTCGTCTATGGCTGAAGAAACGACCACGACGTCGGCGCCGGTGATCTGCTCGGCCCGATGGCCCACATGGATGACACCGCCCAGCTGGCGCAGGTTGGCGGTGATATCCGAAGGTTTCACGTCGGACCCCGAAACCCGGTAACCCAGGTTCAATAGCAGCTCGGCAATGCCGCTCATGCCGATGCCGCCGATACCCACAAAGTGAATATGGTATTTTTTTAAATACACGATTGATTCGCTCGCTACATCCGCCCGTCTGACGGTGCTTTGACCACCAGTCGATAGCAGTCGTCCACAATAAACCGGGCCGCATCAGGCTTTCCCAGTGCTTTCGACCGGGCCGCCATGGCCCTGAGCAGCTCCGGAGCATTGACCAGTGCATCCAGGCGACTGGCCAGATCAATGCCGCTCAAATCCCGTTCCAGGACCATCTGGGCGGCACCCTGGTCAACCAAAGCGCGGGCATTGCGCTCCTGATGGTTGTCGGCTGCATACGGATAGGGAATGAACAAAGCCGCCTTGCCCAGAGCGGTCAATTCAGCCACGGTGGTGGCGCCGGCCCGACAGACCACAAGGTCCGCCTGGCGATAGCGGGTTGCCATGTCATGGAAGAAATCTTTGACCTCAGCATCGATTCCCGATTGCCGGTACGCATTGGCCACCAAATCCTGGTCCGCGGCGCCGGTCTGGTGTACCATTCGAATGCCTTCGCGTCGTTCGAGGTGATTCACGGCATCAATAACCGCCAGGTTGATCGCATGGGCCCCCTGGCTGCCACCGATCACCAGAATGCTGAATGGTTCATGGGGATGCCCATTGTCCGGCAATTCATCGATAATCTGCTGCCGGACCGGATTTCCGCTGACTCGCCTTTTCAGCGGATCGATGCTTCCATGGGTTTTCTCAAAACTGAGAAAGATCCGTTTGGCCAGCGGAAAGAGCATCCGGTTGGTAATACCGGGCACGGTGTTTTGCTCGCACAGAACCACCGGTATCCGTTTGAGCCATGCGGCCAAGGCGACCGGACCGGCGGCATACCCGCCCACACCGATCACCAGATCGGCCTGAATCTCGGCCAGGATATGTGCGGAATTCAACAGGGCACCGGGAATCTTCATTGCCGCACGGGTTTTGGACCATAACCCCTTGCCTTTCATTCCTTCGATGGAGATGGTTCGCTGGGGATAGCCGGCCCTGGCCAGGGCCTCTTTTTCAAAGGGCCGGCCGGCGCCGACAAAAAGAATTTGGCTGCGCGGGTTTCTGACCCTAAATTCTCCCGCCACGGCAATGCCGGGATACAGGTGGCCACCGGTGCCGCCACCGGCCACCACAACCCTGAGGGCCGGCCAGGATGGTTGGCGATTATTACCTTGCATCCCGCGCTCCAATATTCATCATGATGCCCACCGCCGCCATGTTGATCAACAGGCTGGTGCCGCCATAACTTAAAAACGGCAGGGTCAGCCCCTTGGTGGGCAGCAATCCCAGGGCCACCCCCATGTTGATACACACCTGCAGACCGATGGTTGCCGTGATACCCATAGCCAAAAAGGCCCCGAACGCACTTTTGGCATTGCGGGTGATATGGATGCCACGCATAAGCATCAGTCCGTATAGCAGGATCACAATCACCACGCCGATGAGACCCAGTTCTTCGCCAACTACGGAAAAAATAAAATCCGTATGGGGTTCGGGGAGATAAAACAGTTTCTGATAGCCTTTGCCGATGCCGGCACCGGTGATACCGCCGGTGCCGAAGGCCATAAGCGAATGAACGATCTGGTATCCCTCGTTTGACGGATACTGCCAGGGGTCCAAAAAACTCATCAGCCGCTTGACCCGGTATTCCGCCTGGGTCAAGAGCAACCAGACCATGGGTGCCAGCAACACGATAACGGACATCAGGTGGGTGATACGGCAGCCGCCCACGAAAAGCATGATCCAGGTTAGCAGGGAAAAAATGATCACCGAGCCGAAGTCGGGCTGAACCAGTAGCAACACGGCAAAGATCGACAGCACAATCAGGTGGGGCAAAAAGCCGACATAGAAATCCCGCAGCATTTCTCCTTTTTTGCTCATGGAGTAGGCCATATAGATAACCAGAACCAAGCGAGCCAATTCGGATGGTTGGAAGCTGAACGTGCCGATTTGCAACCAGCGGGTGGATCCGCCGGCGCTCACGCCCCACCCAGTGAACGCCACCGCCGCCAGCATGATGATGACACTGCCCAACGCCGGATAGGCCAGCAGTCGATACAGGCGATAGGGGATGTAGCTGAATACCACCAGTACCACGATACCGATCAGGGAAAACAAGGCCTGCTTTTTTAAAAAAAAGTAGTCACTGCCAAACTTTTTTAACGCCAAAGCGGAACTGGCACTGTAAACCATGACTATGCCCATGCCCACGAGCAGCAAAACGGGAAACAGCAAGCCCAAGTCATAGACCACCGGCTGTGCCTCACGTCTCTTTGGCGCTGGATTCATATCAAGCGTCCCACGATTTCCCTGAAACGGTCGCCCCGCTGGGCATAGTTGTCAAACATGTCGAAGCTGGCACATGCCGGAGAAAGCAACACCGTATCTCCGCTCACGGCGGCGCTGAATGCTTTTTCGACGGCTTCCTGCAAGGACTCGGCTTCGAGAATCCCTTTATCGGGATCGCCGGCCAGGGCAGTAACGATTTCGTCTCTGGCTTCGCCTACAACCACCAAGGATTTTACCCGCCGACGCACCCTGGCCTTGAGCTGGTTAAAGTCACCTTTTTTGTTCTGCCCGCCCATAATCAGGATTACCGGCCTGTCGAAGCACTCCAGGGCCCGTTTGACCGCATCCACGTTGGTGGCCTTTGAGTCATTGACAAAGCGTATCCCACGCACGGTCCCTACGGTCTCCATGCGATGGGCAAGTCCCTTGAAGTCATCAATCGCCGCCTGAATGCCAGAATCTGTGGCCCCGTGCCGTCGTGCTGCCAGACAGGCAGCGGCAGCATTTTCTCGATTGTGAGGGCCGATCAGGCCGGACTTGTCCAAACGAAAACAACCGCTTTGCCGGCCGGCGTCAAAGAGCACTATTGTGTCGCTTAATATCTGGGCGCCCTGGGCGACGGCCTGGTCCGTGAAGAAATGTCGCCTTGCTCGGGGGGGGCGTTTGTTGGCCAAGGCGGTCACGGCGGCATCCTTGGCATTCAAAATCGCCGCATCCGTATGCCCTTGGTTTTCGAATATGCGCCATTTGGATTCCGCGTAGGCGGCAAAAGAAGGGTAGCGGTCCAAATGGTCATCGGTGATGTTGAGCACCACGGCGGTGTTGGGTCGAAAGGACACCGCCGTGTCCAATTGAAAACTGCTCACCTCGGCTACAACCACGTCGGCTCTTGGATGCATGCCGTCGGCGTAGGCGATCAGTGGTGTGCCGATGTTTCCACCCACGAAAGCACGCTGGACACTTTTTTTAAGCATGTCGCCGATCAACTCCGTCGTTGTGGTCTTCCCGTTGGTTCCGGTTACCGCCAGGATCGGTTCGCGAATAAATCGCGAGGCCAGTTCTATTTCACCGATTACGGGCGCTCCTTTGGCCCAGGCCGGTTCCAGGACCGTCAGGGTGTGGGGCACACCGGGACTGAGGACAACCAGGTCGGCTGCCTCAAAATCGCCGGAATCGTGGCCGCCCAGTTTGAGCTGCACGCCCAACCCGTCCAGTTCAGCCACCGCTGCTGAAAGCGTCTCGGCCGGAGCACGGTCCGTCACGGTCACCTGTGCATCCCGCTTAACTAAAAATCGAGCCGTCGCCACTCCCGTTCGCCCCAATCCGACCACCACGATGCGTTTGTTTTTTAAATGCATGGGCCAATTTTCAGTTCGACGAATCGATCAACGCAGTTTCAGCGTACTCATGGAAACCAGGGCCAGGGCGATGGCAATGATCCAAAAGCGTACAATGACCTTGGGTTCAGGCCAGCCTTTCAATTCAAAATGATGGTGCAGCGGCGCCATGCGAAAAATTCGTCGCCCCTTTGTCATTTTGAAAAAGCTCACCTGAAAGATCACCGACAGGGCTTCGATGACAAACAAACCGCCAACCAGCACCAAGAGGATCTCTTGCTTGGTAATCACGGCCACGGTGCCCAAAGAGGCCCCCATGGACAGCGAGCCCACATCACCCATGAATACCTGGGCCGGATAGGCATTGAACCATAAAAACCCCAAACCGGCGCCGGCCAGCGCGCCGCAGTAAACCGTGATCTCACCGCATCCAGCCACCGGGGCAATCTGCAGGTACTCGGCAATCCGTGCATGACCGGCCACGTATGCGAAGATCATGTAGGTGACCGCGGCAATGATTACCGGACCAATGGCCAAGCCGTCCAGACCATCGGTCAGGTTGACGGCATTGGAGGCACCCACGATGACCAGCGCGGCGAAAAATATGTACCCCCACCCCGGATCCGGTGCCAGTCGTTTGAAAAACGGTACGCTGAGTTTGGTGGAAAAATCGGGCACCAGGTAGGCCAGCAGGCCCACCAGCAGGGCCAGCAGTACTTGGATGGCTAGCTTTTGACGCGCGGTCAGGCCCAAACTGCGTTTTTTCACCTGCATCAGGTAATCGTCGACAAAGCCGACAGCACCAAAACCCAGGGTGGCCAATAGGGTGATCCATACGTACCGATTGGTTAAATCGGCCCACAGCAGGGTAGCGCCGACCACGGAAAAAATGATCAGCACACCGCCCATGGTCGGCGTGCCGGCCTTTTTCATATGATCCTTGGGGCCGTCTTCACGGATAAATTGTCCCACCTGCATCATGGACAGTTGCCGGATCACCCAAGGCCCCAGCAGAAAGCAGATTAAAAAGGCGGTGAGGCTGGCGTAGATGGTCCGGAAGGTGATGTACCGGAATACGTTGAAGGCGGCAAAGGTCGTATGCAACGGATATAGAAGATGATAGATCATCTGGCGGCATCGTCCTTGGGAGCTTGCGTATATCCAATCATCGGTCACCTGCCCATCCAGAGATGGCTTCGACGACCTGCTCCATGGCCATTCCCCTGGATCCCTTGACCAGGATCAGATCGCCCGGCTGCAGATCCTCGACCAAGCGGTCGGTGATAGCCACCTTGGTCCCCGTAACAATATTGCCGGCCGGCATATCCTGCGCCATGGCACCGTCAGCCACCTCGCCAGCGAAACGGCCGGCCACATAAAGTCGATCGACACCCGCTTCACCCACCGTCCTGCCGACACCCCTGTGCAACGCTGCCGATTGCTCACCCAGCTCCAGCATGTCTCCGAGCACGGCAATGGTTCGGCGCCGGCCGCCCATCTTGACCAAGGTGTCGATGGCGGCACGCATAGATTCGGGATTGGCGTTGTAACTATCATCTATCAGGGTGATCCCGCGACCCAGTTTGCAGATACCCATGCGCCCGGGACGGGGAGAAAATGCTTCCAATCCCAGCTTGATCTTTTCTAAGGACACACCCATCATCTCACCGGCGGCTGCCGCGGCCAGTGCGTTGCTGACCATTACCCGCGCTGGTGTTGCCAGGGTCACCGGGATCGCTCCGGTCGACGCGATCAGTTGGAAAGTGATACCCGCACCATTGTGGGCAATTCGATCGGCCCGGACCTGTGCACGCTTATCACAGCCGAAATAAATCACCTGATGGTCAACACCGTTGGCCATCGCACGCACACGGGGATCGTCTGCGTTGAGAATGGCCGTTCCACCGGGTCGAATCGTGTGCAGCAGTTCCTCTTTGGCCCGCGCCACATTGTCAATGCTACCCAGCCCCTCCAAATGGGCCGGTCCCACATTGGTTATGATGCCCACGTCCGGTTGGCAGATGCTGCCCAGATGCGTGATCTCACCGGCATGGTTCATGCCCAGTTCCACTACGGCTGTCTGGTGCTCCGGCGCCAGCCTGAACAAGGTCAATGGCAGGCCGATATGGTTGTTCAGGTTGCCACTGGTGCTTAAGTTTTTATACCTTTGTGAAATTACCCCATCCATGAATCTGCGGGTGGACGTTTTTCCGTTGGATCCGGTAACCGCCAATACCGAAAGCCTGCCGCGATTGCGATTGAACCGGGCCAGGTCTCCCAAGGCCTGGGTGGTGTCGGATACCGTGACACAGGTCACACCACGGTCGGTCATGCGTTGTTCGGGCATGCGCGCGACCTGGCTAGTGGCGATCACCACCGCCTTGACACCACGATCCAGCACATCGACCACGAAATCATGTCCGTCATGGGTCTCTCCGGCAATGGCCACAAACAAGCCATCCGGACCGATGGTGCGCGAATCGATGCCAATGTCTGCCACTGCACCATCCGCCGATCCTGAAGCCAGTACCCCGCCGGTTGCCCTCAGTACCTCTTCGATGGTCCACTTATAGGGTGTCACGGCATTAAGCTCCTGCCTGGCCCACGGCAGCCAACACGTGTCGGGCTGCCTCCCGATCGTCGAAATGGATGGTTTCGTCAGCCAGGATCTGATAGGTTTCGTGTCCTTTACCGGCGATAAGCACCGCATCGGAACGGTCTGCTGCGTGAATGGCCACCGCGATGGCTGCCAGGCGATCCGGCTCCACCACGTAGGCCTTGCCCTGCCAACCGCTTTTCAGTGCTTCGGGAGAAAGCCGCTGGCCGATGATTCGCCGGACGCCAGCTTCCACCTCGGCAATAATCTTTAGCGGATCCTCGGAGCGGGGATTGTCCGAGGTAACCACTGCCAGATCGCTGAGCCGGGCAGCGATTTGGCCCATGATGGGACGTTTGCTGTTGTCTCGATCACCGCCGCAGCCAAACACGGTGATCAGCCTGGACGGTGTCAGGGTTCGCAGGGCGGTAATGGCGTTTTCCAGCGCATCTGGCGTGTGGGCATAGTCCACAAAAATCGTGTGCGTCCCGCCCGCGGCGATCCGCTCCAGTCGACCCGGTACACATGCCGTGGCCTCGATCCCAGCGGCAATCGCGCCAACAGGCACATTTAGCGCCAGGGCGGCACCGGCGGCACTAAGGATGTTCTCCACGTTAAAATCACCTACCAATGACGAGCTGAACGGTATTTCGCCCTGGGGGGTGGCGATGCTGCCACGAATACCGGTCAGGTCTCGAATAACAGCCACGGGAAGGATGTCTCCCTGGCCATAGGCAGCCGTCCTCAGACATTGATCCCCTAAGATATGGAACAGCTCGCTTC
>JASFFF010000096.1:0-10142 GCA_050124445.1 Desulfosarcina sp. | reverse complement strand
GGCGCAGCCGAACAACCTCGGCTTTGGGCATGATCTCCCACAAAAGAATCCGGCCCACGGTGGTTTCCAACCGCTGGCCCCCGACACGTACCGTCACGTTGGCATGCAGGTCAACCGACCGACTGTCGTAAGCCATACGGACCTCTTCCGGATTGGCGAAGACCTTGCCTTCGCCCTGGCAGCCCTCCTTTCCCCGGGTCATGTAGTACAGGCCCAGAACGATATCCTGACTGGGAACGATGATGGGACTGCCGTTGGCCGGGGAAAGGATATTGTTGCTGGAAAGCATCAGCACCCGGGCTTCGATCTGAGATTCCACTGAGAGGGGCACGTGGACGGCCATCTGGTCACCATCGAAATCGGCGTTGAAGGCGGTACAAACCAATGGATGCAATTGAATGGCCTTGCCCTCGATAAGCGTCGGCTCAAATGCCTGAATACCCAATCGGTGCAAGGTAGGTGCCCGGTTGAGCATCACCGGGTACTCTTTGACCACTTCATCCAAGGTGTCCCACACTTCCGGGACTTCCCGCTCGACCATTTTTTTGGCACTCTTGACCGTGGAAACCAGCCCTTTTTGCTCCAAGCGGTAGTAGACAAACGGTTTGAACAATTCCAAGGCCATTTTTTTGGGCAAACCACACTGGTGGAGTCGCAGGTCTGGTCCTACGGTGATCACCGTGCGGCCGGAGTAATCCACCCGCTTTCCCAGAAGGTTCTGCCGGAATCGCCCCTGTTTGCCTTTCAGTGTATCGCTCAACGATTTGAGCGGGCGTTTGTTGGTTCCGGTAATCACCCGTCCGTGGCGACCGTTGTCAAAGAGCACATCCACCGATTCCTGAAGCATGCGTTTTTCATTGCGCACGATAATCTCTGGTGCCTTCAGGTCCATGAGGCGTTTGAGCCGGTTGTTGCGGTTGATGACGCGCCGGTAAAGATCATTGAGGTCGGATGTGGCGAACCGTCCTCCCTCAAGAGGCACCAAGGGACGCAAATCAGGGGGCAGCACTGGAATGACATCCATAATCATCCAGACGGGTTCCAGCCCCGAGCGCATGAACGCATCCACGATTTTCAATCTTTTTGAAAGCTTTTGCCGTTTGGCCACGGAGTTGGTTGCACGAATATCTTTTCTCAGTTCCTGGTACAGTTCATCCAGTTCAATGTTTTCCAAAAGGGCCTTGACAGCCTCGGCACCGATGCCGGCTTCAAATTTATCGGCGCCATACGTGTCAATCGCCTCGTGATACTTGTCGTCTGACAGCAGTTGGCCGCGGGTCAGGGCCGTATCTTTGGGATCGATGACGATATACGAATCGAAGTAAAGCACCTTCTCCATGTTTTTAAGCGTGATATCGAGAAGGTTGCCGATCTTACTGGGCAGGCTCTTGAGAAACCAGATATGGGAAACCGGTGTAGCCAATTCAATGTGCCCCATGCGTTCCCGGCGCACTTTGGACTGAATCACCTCGACGCCGCACTTCTCGCATATCACACCGCGGTGCTTCATGCGTTTGTACTTGCCGCAGTTACATTCGTAGTCTTTGGTAGGCCCAAAAATCTTGGCACAAAAGAGACCGTCGCGTTCAGGTTTAAACGTTCGGTAGTTAATGGTTTCCGGTTTTTTTATTTCGCCGTGCGACCATTGTCGGATCTGTTCGGAAGAGGCCAAGGAGACCTTGACGCCGGTGTAACGCCTTGGATCTGTTGGTTTAGAGAAAAAATCATATAATGTTTCCATAACTGTTTCCTTTATCGGCGTTAAGAATAATCAATAAGGATGCCCGGTCGGGAGACGATCGGCTACCCGACCTACTCCTCCAGCAGGGTCACATCCAGGCCCAGGCTCTGGAGTTCCTTGGTGAGCACCTTAAACGATTCGGGGATTCCCGGTTCCAGGACATTCTGCCCCTTGACGATTTTTTCGTACATGCGGGTACGACCGGCCATGTCGTCCGACTTGACCGTCAAAAATTCCTGCAGCGCATGAGCGGCACCGTATGCCTCCATGGCCCAGACTTCCATTTCGCCCAGCCGCTGACCGCCGAACTGGGCTTTTCCGCCAAGCGGCTGCTGGGTTACCAATGAATAAGGACCGATGGATCTGGCGTGAATTTTATCATCGACCAGATGGTGGAGTTTAAGCATGTACATGGTGCCGACAGTAATCTTCTCTTTGAATGCTTCACCGGTGTGCCCATCATAAAGGGTTGTTTGTCCGGTAGGGTTCAGGTCTGCTTCTTTCAGCAGCTTTTTGATCTCTTCTTCTTTAGCGCCGTCAAATACCGGTGTGGCCATATGCACGCCGTTGCGATAGTATGCGGCAAGCTTTTTTACATCCTTTTCGTTCATCTTTGTTAGATTGCCGGCGGCATCTGCAAAAATATTCTTGATTTTTTTTCGCAGTTCCTGAACCTTGTTGGCTTCAAGCAGGGCATTGAGTTGCTCACCCAACCCCTTGGCTGCGAGTCCCAAATGGATTTCCAAGATCTGCCCCACATTCATTCGCGAGGGGACGCCGAGGGGGTTGAGAACCATGTCGACCGGCCTGCCATCGGCGAAATAAGGCATATCCTCAATGGGCAGAATCCGGGACACCACACCCTTGTTGCCATGGCGTCCGGCCATTTTGTCACCTACGGAAAGCTTTCGCTTCATGGCCACATATACCTTGACCATTTTGATCACGCCCGGTGGCAACTCGTCACCCTTTTCATAACGACCCAGCCGGGCTTCAAACTCTTCCTGGCAACGCGCCACCTGAGAACGGTAGGCCTCCAGAAGTTGGTGAACTTTTTCAGTCAGCACCGGGTCATCAAAAAGCAGTCCCTCAAGGTCGGCGACTGGAATATCAGCCAGACTCCCTGCCTTGATGGCGGTATTTTTTGCCAGATATACTTTCTTTTCTTTTTTCAGAGGGGCCGCACACTTCTGGCCGTCCAAAAGTGCTTCCAACTGGGAACGGACACTTTGACCAATAATTTTAATTTCGTCGTTCTTATTCTTCTCCATATCTGCTTTTTCAGCCGATTCGATGGTGTGGGTGCGTTCGTCTTTCTCCACACCGCGCCTGGAGAAAATCTTGGCGTCAATAACGATTCCCTCGACACCCGGTGGTACACGCAGCGAGGTGTCTTTGACATCCCCGGCTTTTTCGCCGAATATGGCCCGCAGCAGTTTTTCCTCCGGTGACAACTGCGTCTCGCCCTTCGGGGTTATTTTACCGACAAGAATATCGCCCTGCTTGACTTCGGCACCCAGACGAATGATTCCACTGTCATCGAGATTTCTGAGGGCTTCCTCACCTACATTGGGGATATCACGCGTGACCTCTTCCTTGCCAAGCTTGGTATCGCGGGCGACGACTTCAAATTCCTCAATATGCACGGACGTGTACACACCGTCTCTAACCAAACGCTCGCTGACAAGGATGGAGTCTTCGAAGTTGTAGCCGCCCCAGGGCATGAAAGCCACGGTAACGTTTTTACCTAAAGCGAGTTCACCCTGCTCGGTTGCGGGCCCGTCGGCGATAATCTCACCGGCCCTGACGACCTGGCCCATCTCGACCATGGGTCGCTGATTGAAACAGGTATTCTGATTGGAGCGGACAAACTTGTGCAGGTTATAGATGGTCACCTGTTTGTCGTCACCGGAATTGGATGGTTCATGCCGCAATACGATCCGCGATGCATCCACATCAACCACCTCGCCGTCTCGGCTGGCCACAACCGTCACACCAGAGTCCTTGGCGACCACCCCTTCGATGCCTGTCCCCACCAATGGCGCCTCTGCTTTGATCAAGGGCACAGCCTGGCGCTGCATGTTGGAGCCCATCAAGGCGCGGTTGGCATCGTCGTTTTCTAAAAAGGGAATCAGGGATGCAGACACGCTCACCAGCTGATTGGGCGAAATGTCCATCAATTCAATCTTATCCCGTTCGACCATCATGAACTCACCGGCAACCCGTGAGGTCACCGTTGGATTAATGTACTGTGACTTCTCATTGATCGGAGCATTGGCCTGGGCTATGGGGTGGTCTTTCTCTTCAAATGCACTCAGGAATTTAACTTCCCGGGAAACCGTGGCGTCCTCAACAACGCGGTATGGCGTCTCAATGAAACCGAAATCGTTTACCTTGGCGTAAGTACTCAAAGAAACGATGAGCCCGATGTTAGGGCCTTCAGGTGTTTCAATTGGACAAATGCGTCCGTAATGGGATGGATGAACATCTCGAACTTCGAAACCGGCCCGTTCGCGTGTCAAACCACCGGGCCCCAAGGCACTGAGGCGTCGTTTGTGGGTCGTCTCGGACAAGGGGTTGGTTTTATCCATGAACTGGCTGAGCTGACTGGTACCGAAGAACTCTTTGACGACAGCTGAAACCGGTTTCGGGTTCACCAGATCGTGAGGCATCAAAGCGTCGACTTCCTGCAGGCTCATGCGTTCTTTGATGGCCCGTTCCATACGAACCAGACCGATGCGATATTGATTCTCAAGCAATTCGCCAACAGCCCTAACACGGCGGTTACCCAAATGATCAATATCATCAACAACGCCTTGGGTATCCCGCAACTCGACCAGGGTTTTGGTAGTGAGCAAAATATCCTCTTTACGCAGGGTTCTTACGTTGACCGGTGTATCGATGCCCAAGCGCAGGTTGATCTTGAGCCGACCTACACCGGACAAATCATAGTAAGAGGATTTGAAAAAGAGATGATCGAGGAAATCCTGAGCCACCTCAGGTGTTGCCGGATTGCCAGGCCGAAGCAGTCGGTAAATTTCGATCAAGGCCTCTTCTTTGGTGGTCACCTTGTCAAGCAATAGCGTTTTGCGGATGGAGTCGCTGCTGGAGGCCCCGTCAATGAAAAGCAGTTCAAAGGTCTCAATGTGGGCGTCTTCCAGTTGCTTAAGCAGCGTTTCATCGATCAGCTCACCAGCCGGGGCAATCACCGTACCGGTCTGCGGATCGGTTACGGAAAAAGCGATGGCCCTGTCAAGCAGGTCTTCCCTTGCGATGGGAACCTGTGTGACATTGCCGGCGGCCATCTGTTTGAGGGCGCGCTGGGTGAACATACGTCCTTTTTTTACGATGACCTCTTCAGTCGTCGGGTCGACGACATCTTTACTGGCCCGCTTGCCCTTTAACACATGGGGCGCGACAGCCCGGAAATATGCACTGTTGGCCAGGCTGATCTTTTCGGTCGTATAAAAGTAGCTCAACAGGTCCTCGGTGGAGTATCCAAAAGCCTTGAACAAAACTGTCACCGGAAATTTGCGCCGGCGGTCGATACGGATGTAGACGATGTCTTTGGGGTCGATTTCAAGGTCAATCCAAGAGCCGCGCACCGGAATGATGCGGGAGCTGTAGATGATTTTTCCACTGGAGTGGCTTTTGCCCTTGTCATGATCGAAGAACACGCCCGAGGAGCGATGCAGTTGGCTCACCACCACCCGTTCGGTTCCGTTGATGATGAATGTTCCTTTTGAGGTCATCAATGGAATGGTACCGAAATAGATCTCCTGTTCCTTGATGTCTCTGATGTTGGATACACCGGTATCTTTGTCGATATCGTAGACAACCAATCGAACGGTAATCCGCACCGGCAATTCATAGGTCATGCCGCGGTGGACGCACTCTTCCTCACTGTGTTTGATTTCAGCAAATCGATAAGACACAAACTCCAGAGAAGCACTGCCCGTGAAGTCCTTGATGGGAAACACGGATTTGAAAACCGCCTGCAAGCCGATGTCCTCCCGCTTTTCGGGAGGCACATTCATTTGGAGAAATCGCTGATATGAATCGCGCTGCATCCCGATCAGATCAGGGATTTCAACAATTTTCTTGATTTTGCCGAAGCTCTTTCGAATTCTCTTGTTCGCCGTTGGTCTTTTCGACATGGCAACTCCAATAGATGATTTAGGAATATGAAAATGGGATCAAAGGCAAATTTACCTTTGTACCCCATTTCCATATTCAAAACTTTTTATAATGAAAAAAGAATGTTATGAAGCCTCTCCGGCGCCAGGCGCCTTATCGGTTTACTTGAGTTCCACCTGGGCGCCGGCGTCTTCAAGCTGTGCCTGAATCTTTTCAGCCTCTTCTTTGGGCACACCTTCCTTGACTGGCTTGGGTGCTTCATCGACCAATGCTTTGGCCTCTTTAAGCCCCAAGCCAGTAATGGCGCGGACTTCTTTGATTACGGCAATCTTTTTGTCACCGACAGCAGTGAGCACAACGTCAAACTCGTTCTTCTCCTCGGCCGCATCCCCGCCAGCCGCATCACCAGCAGGTCCAGCAGCCATCATGGCAACCGGCGCAGCGGCGGAAACACCAAATTTCTCTTCCATCTCCTTGACCATTTCGGAGAGTTCCAGGACAGACATGTTTGCAATAAAATCGATAACATCTTCTTTAGATATATCAGCCATTTTTATTGATTCCTCCAGATGTGTGTATTTGCGTATGATTTGATTCCGGTTGACAACATGGGCGGATCAGGCCTGCGTTTCCTTCTGGTCCTTGATCGCCTGGACCACGTTCAGGAACCGCCGCGGAACATCACTCAGCGCCGTCACCAGTGAGGTCGGTACGGCGTTCATGGCCGAAAGCACCTGCGCCAGCAAGACCTCCCTGGAGGGCAATGCGGACAGAGCCTTGATACCGTTTGGATCGACCACCTTGCCATTAAGCACACCCACCTTGATCTCAAAGGCTTTGTGTTCCTTGACGAATTCGGAAAGCACCTTTGCCGGTGCAACGGGATCATCGTAACTCAAAGCGATGGCGCTGGGCCCGGTAAAATGATCTTTGATCAGCGTGACGTCGTTGCCCTCTGCGGCACGAACGAGCAGCGAGTTTTTCACCACCTGATATTCGGTGTTGGCTTCTCTGAGCTTTCGTCTCAATGCATTCATTGATGAGACATCGAGCCCTTTGTAGTCAGTCAGAATGACGATGGCCGATTTCTCGAAGCGCCCCTGAAGGTCGACTGCGATCCTCTTTTTCTCTTTAATATCCAATGCTTGTTTACACCCCCTTCCCTAATCTGCAAAAACCGGAGGACACGTAATGGCGTTGATTTCTATGAGGTCCTTCGAGAACATCCCCTTGATATGGTTGATGTAATCACAAGGGCTTCTGAAACAATCCAACTCCGTCTCGGCAGGCCGGTATGAACCGATTATACACGCAGCCGCGCTATTTTTACGGGCTTTAGTGAACCTACAGTCTTTGACAGTGTGATAAGGCAGGCTGTTTCAGACCTGCTGTTTACGTGGCGAGCTTAGCTCCAATGTTATCAGGAGGCCGGCGGCACTCCTATTTAACCAAATCCTTAACCAGTGCCGTATCGATTTTGATTCCGGGCCCCATTGTCGTGGACACGGCAATCCCTTTCAGGTAGGTTCCCTTGCTGGAAGATGGTTTTAGTTTCAAGATCGTCTCGAGAAATGCGGCTAAATTTTCTACAATTTGCTGGGCACCGAAGGATACTTTGCCCATCGGGGCATGCACAATGCCTGCTTTTTCCACCCGGAATTCAATCTTGCCGGCTTTGAGTTCCTGGACGGTTTTGGCCACATCGAAGGTAACCGTTCCGGTCTTGGCATTGGGCATCAGCCCCCTGGGACCGAGCAGACGACCGATCTTACCCACGGTCCCCATCATGTCCGGGGTGGCAATGGCCTTGTCGAATCCGAACCATCCCTCTTTGATTTTCTCAACCAGGTCATCATTGCCCACGAATTCGGCACCGGCCTCTTTGGCCTCCATCTCCTTTTCACCTTTGGCAAAAACCAATACCTTGACCTCTTTTCCAAGACCATTGGGCAGAACGACGGTCCCGCGAACCATCTGATCGGCATGCCTGGGATCAACCCCCAATCGCACGGCGACATCTATAGTTTCATCGAATTTGGCATACGAAGATGAGATGGCGGCATCGATCGCTTCGGTAAATTCGTATCGTTTGGTTGACTCGATCTTGCTCGTCGACGCTTTGTATTTTTTACCACGCTTAGGCATTTTTACTATTACTCCTTGATGATGTTTCGCTCAGCGCTTTCTCTTGCTGCGATCCCTGTTGTTCAGGATTGGCCTGCTGGTATGGCCAGGCAGCTAATTGACATCGATCCCCATGCTCCTGGCGGTACCGCTGATGATCTTACAAGCAGCAGCCAGATCGTTGGCGTTGAGATCTTCCATTTTAATTTTGGCAATTTCTTCTACCTGAGCCATGGTGACGGACCCCACCCTGTCTCGTTTGGGATCGCCGGCGCCCTTGGCAACCTTGGCGGCTTTTTTTAGCAGCACGGCAGCCGGCGGCGTCTTGGTGATAAAGGTAAACGAGCGGTCCTTAAATACGGTAATGACCACAGGGATGATCATTCCTGCATCGTTCTGCGTTCGTGAATTAAACGCTTTGCAAAAATCCATAATATTCACACCATGTTGTCCGAGCGCCGGACCGATGGGAGGTGACGGATTCGCCTTGCCTGCTTCAACCTGAAGCTTGATTAGAGCCATTACCTTTTTAGCCATTTTCGTTCGATTCCCTTAGCATTCGATTTAATTGTTAAAACGACAATGCACCACCCAAACAGGGCAATTAGAGCTTGGTTACCTGTACGAAATCCAATTCGACCGGTGTCGACCGGCCAAAAATGCTGACCAGGACTTTTATTTTCCCCTTCTCGGGATTGACCTCCTCGACGGTACCATTGAAGTTGGTGAACGGTCCGTCAATTACACGTATTTCGTCGCCGGTTTCGAAAAAGTATTTGGGCTGCGGCTGATTTTTACCGGCTTCCATGCGGTTGAGAATGGTATCGGCCTCCTCCTCGGATATCGGTGTCGGCTTCTCTCGACCACCCAAGAATCCGGTAACCTTGGGTGTATTGTTCACGATGTGCCAGGTTTCGTCATCCAGTTCCATCCGGACAAGGATGTAGCCAGGATAGAATTTTCTCGAGGAGGTCCGCCGCTTGCCCTTGACCAGTTCCACGACCTCTTCTGTCGGAACGAGAACCTCATCGAATTTATCCGGATTGGGTGAAGAGGCGATCTTTTCATCGAGCGAGGCTTTGACTTTATTCTCGAATCCTGAATAGACATGTACAATGTACCATTTCTTGGCCACTATGAACGCTCCTGCATTATTGCAATACGGCGCGAATCAGGCCTGATAAACCTGCATCCACAATACCGAGGAAAAGCGAAATGATCGCTACGATCACCAATACCACCACGGTAGAGCCCATGGTCTGTTTTTTGGATGGCCAGGTAACTTTCTTGAGCTCGACCTTGACCTCCCTGAGAAACTGGATTGATTTGTCAACGATGTTTTTTTCTTTGACAATCGTAGGCTTGCTAACCGGCGTGTAGGCTTTTTTAACCGCCGGCTGAACGGTTGTCTCCGCCGCCGGAGAATTCGGTTTTTGGCCCACCTGAGCCTCTGGTTGCTTTTTTTTTACCTTTTTTTTAGGATCTTTTTTTCGAAGTAACCGTCCCATCACACCCCGTTATGGAAAAAAGGCCAAGACCGATATCGGTCTGCGGCGCTCAGCGCCATTGCTGAACGATCGCAAATTGTGGCAGGCCAGGAGGGATTCGAACCCCCAACACCCGGATTTGGAGTCCGATGCTCTACCAATTCGAGCTACTGGCCTGCATTAAATCCTCAACGTCTGACAAGGCACCTACTTGGTTTCTTTGTGCGGTGTATGCTTTTGACAGAAGCGACAGTATTTGCTGAACGCCAGCTTGTCAGGCGTTGTGCGTTTGTTTTTAGTCGTTGTATAATTTCGGCGCTTACACTCCGTACAGGCCAGTGTTATAATGATTCTCACTTGAAGGCACTCCTTGGCAACCTATTCTAGTGCCCATCCATAAATGGCCAATTGGCCCGATATCGGCGTTGTTTTCAAAATTTATTCCTCGGAATATTAACCATATACCTGCGGATAAATTTTCGCACGCCTTGATCCCAACCAAATTTGCCTATTTCTGGACGAACACTATTCTATTATCTCGCTGACGACACCGGCACCCACCGTACGGCCACCTTCGCGGATGGCAAACCGAAGCTCCTTCTCCATGGCGATCGGCGTTATCAGTTCCGCTGAAATCGCCACGTTGTCTCCGG
>JASFFF010000095.1:0-10195 GCA_050124445.1 Desulfosarcina sp. | reverse complement strand
CAGCTTCATTCAATTGACCGCCGTGCGAGATAAACCCGAATACCGCCAACTGTTCGACGCCCCACCGGGTAGCGCCTTTGTGCTGCGCACCATTGCCGTCGATGAGACGGGACGGATGCAGCAGCACTGGCTTTTTCTGGATCAACATCGGCAGGTCATCGGACAACGGCCCGACATGGACGTGGGCTACAATCCCCGCTCCCGACCCTGGTATACACGCGCGCTTCAGGAGGAGACGGCGTTTTTTACCGACCCTTATGTATTCAGCGCCACCAAACTGCCCGGCATCACCTGCGCCGAAAAATTGGTTGCCGGCGGCGGGGTATTCGGTGCAGACATCACCCTGGACCGTTTCTCACAATCCTTGGACCGTCAGAAAGTGTCGGTCAACGGCAGCCTGTTCCTATTTGATCGGTTGGGACAGATTATTGCCCATCCCAGCATCGATCCAATTAATCCCGACGCGAATAAGCCCCTGCGTTTCCTCGCCGCCGAAGCGTCCGGCGACCCGATCGTACAAAGCGTGGTTGCTGATTTCCTGGCCAATCCGGATGGAAGTCTCAATCTTACCCGCGAAATTCAGATCGATGGATCGGCTTACCTGGTGCGATGGACGGGCTTGAAGGAGTCCCTGAAATTCGACCAGATTCTGGCCTCCATCGCCCCTGTAACCGATTTCACCAGCCACATCCGGCGGATGCAGCAGCGCATTTTTCTTTTCTCAGGACTGGTTTTGCTGGTGGTATTGCCCCTTTCCCTGATGGTTTCGCGAAAAATATCCGCTTCACTCACCCGGTTGGAACAGGAATCGAGAAAAATCCGACGGCGGGATTTTTCCAAGTCCGAGGGCTTCGATTCAAACATCAAGGAGATCCACTCGCTGATTCAGGCCTTCGTGCTGATGAAAAGCACGATCCGCAAACTCCTCGAACAGCAGCGCAAACTGTTCGACGACTTCACCAAGCTGATTGCCGGCGCCATCGACGCCAAATCCCCTTACACCGGCGGCCACTGTGCACGCGTGCCGGTGGTGGCGCAAATGCTGGCCAATGCGGCTGTCCAAACCAAGCAAGGCCCTTTGGCCGAATTCCGCATGGATACCGACGATCAACGCTGGGAATTCGAGGTAGCCGCCTGGCTGCACGATTGCGGCAAGGTCACCACCCCCGAGTATGTGGTCGATAAGGCCACCAAGCTGGAGACGATCTATAACCGCATCCACGAGATCCGCATGCGCTTCGAGGTCCTGTTGCGGGATGCGCAGATCGACGCCTATCGCCGGCTATCGGCGGGTGATGTGGACAAAAAAACCCTCAAGCGGGAGCTGGAGGAGACCAAACGGCAGATCGTAGACGATTTCACATTTGTGGCTGAGTGCAACATCGGCGGTGAGTTCATGGCCGACGAGAAGATCGAACGTCTCGAACAGATTTCAAAACGGACCTGGACGCGCCATCTGGACGACCGCATCGGCATATCCGCCGATGAGGCCGCACTGAAAAACAGGCAGCCGGCGCCCACGCTGCCGGTGGTCGAGCAGGTGCTGGCCGACAAGCCCGAGCATGTGGTGCCCAGGACCGATCCAAACCCATTTGATGACAATCCCCTTGGATTTAAGGTCACCGTCCCTAGAGATCAATACAACCTGGGAGAACTCTACAACCTGGGCATCCGCAAGGGCACCTTGTCTGAAGAAGATCGGTTCAAAATCCAAGAGCACATTATTCAAACCATCATCATGCTCAACAAACTGGAATTCCCAGACTATCTGGCCAACGTGGCCGAGTTTGCCGGTGCGCATCACGAAACCATGATCGGCACCGGCTATCCCCGCGGGCTGAACAAAGCGCAGATGTCCGTTCCGGCGCGCATGATGGCCGTGGCCGATATTTTCGAAGCCTTGACGGCCGCCGACCGGCCCTACAAAAAGCCGAAAACGCTCAGCGAGGCCCTGCGCATCATGAGCTTCATGCGCGACGATCAACACATCGATCCTGATCTATTCGACCTGTTTCTGCAAAGCGGGGTGTATCAACATTATGCTGAACGATACCTTGACCCGTCACAGATCGACGAGGTGGATATCAAGAAATACCTGTCGAAGGATGGCGCATAAAAGATCTACATCGAACATCGAACGTCCAACGTCGAACGCTGAACCTTCAACCCTGAACCTTTAACCTTACTATCGTTTTTGTACCCAAATCAGAAAGGACCCCAAATGAAATCACCAACCCAACATACCAGTAGGGTAATCAATTTAGGCAGTGTCTTGCTATTGGCCGTTTTCATCTTCATTAGCTGCTCCTCGCAGACCGCTCAACGCGCCGGCCAGGGCGCCGCCGGGGGGGCTGTCGTGGGGGCCGTGGGCGGCATGGTCAGTGCCCTGGTATTTGGCGGCGACGTTGCTGACGCCGCCGCCCGTGGCGCCGTGTGGGGCGGCGCCACCGGCGCGACAGCCGGAGCCATGTCCGGGGCCGTGGCCGACAGCAACCAGAAAAAAGCCCAGCAGGCCGCCGAACTGGAGGCTCTGAAAAAAGAGATCGGGGATGATGCCTTCAACGGGCTGGCCGCTTTGGTCGATTGCAAGCACGAAGTCGCCCAGGGATATGGGCGCACGGCGGCCGGATCCTCCAACGCGAATTATTCCCTGGCCGGCCTCTGGCTGCAGGTGCTTGCCTATAAGGACGCCGGTCAGAATGATCAGGCCCAAGCACTGTTGCCGGATATCGTGGCCAAAGACGATAAATATTCATCCGAATCTCAAGTGGAAACCACTGCCCAGAATGCCATGCAGAAGCTTGGGGACATCCGGCAAGAATATAAACTGCCCAGAAAATGCAGTTAGAAGTCTCCACAAATGGCCAATTTAATCGATACCAGCGTTATACAATAAATTCTATCCTCGCCATATCAATCATATGTACCCCAAGGGCACTTCCTACGGGACGCCTGTGGTAGAATTTTTTGTACGCCTTTATCTCGACTAAATTTCCCTATTTCTGGAGAAAAAGATGAATCCAAGTCGGCAAAAGGCTTTCAGTCGATCATCTTTTGGCTTCGAAAATAAAACATGCCGAGAGGATACGATACCTGCGCCCCCGAATCCTAAACGCCGAACCTTAAACGCCGAACCTTAAACGCTGAACCTTAAACGCTGAACCATGAATGGTAAACCCTGAACCTCACTTTAAGCTAAACCTTCACGCTTGAGGCTGTATGACGCAATCATTTTGCGGGCGCTGCATTCACCTGCTACTCTTCCTCCTACTCCTACCCTTTACCGCCGCTGCCGGCTGGCTGGGGGATACCTTTATCGATCCCAGCGACGGCCAGTTCGACGTCAGTCGCTGGCTGGCCGAGAAAAGGGGCTTGCTGCCCGTGCCCATCATCATCACCGAACCGGCCGTGGGTTATGGCGGCGGGGCCGCCCTGCTCTATTTTCACGGTAAACCGGGGGATATCCCTAATGGTGTCTGCGTTTTCGATCCCCCCCCGCCCAACGAAAAGGGACGCCAGAGCCCGCCCAGCATCAGCGGCGTGGCCGGTGCTCTAACCGAAAACGGCACCTGGCTGGGCGCCGGATTCCATTTCGGAGTCTGGAAAAACGATACCATCCGCTATATCGGCGCCCTGGCGCGTACGTCGTTGGAGATGAATTTCTATGGTCTGGACAGCGGCAGCGGCATTTTGGGAGACAACCCGGTCGAGTTCAATCTGGTAGGCAACCTGCTCTACCAGGAGATAAAATTTCGCCTGTGGCAGTCCGACTTTATGCTCGGCGGCCAGTACATTTTCCTGGACACGGACAATGAATTCAAGCTCGACCAGGTCATCCCGGGATTGCCGTCAATCGCCTTCACCAGCCGTTCGGGTGGATTGGGTCTGGTGCTCTCCTACGAAAACATTGACAACCTGTTCACGCCCACCCGCGGCCTGACGGCGGATTTACGCATGGTCAACTACGATGAAACCTGGGGTGGGGACGACAGCTTCAACCGCTTCAGCGGCAATGTGAAGTGGTACCACCCGATCCTCGACAATCTTTTCCTGGGACTCCGTTTGGATGGTGCCGCGGTCTCGGACGGGGCGCCCTACTACCAGTATCCGTTCATCGAGATGCGCGGTATCCGCGCCATGCGCTACCAAGGTGAAAGGACCATCTTGGGCGAGGCCGAAGTCCGCTGGGCCTTTACCCCCCGCTGGAGCCTGGTGGGTTTCGGTGGCGTGGGTCGGGCCATCAACGACAACGCGCGTTTCGACAGCCAGGAGACCGTATATACCAAAGGAACCGGCCTGCGCTATTTCCTCTCTCGGCGCTTTGGCCTGCACTCCGGTTTCGATGTGGCCTGGGGGCCGGAGGAAACCGCTTTCTACATTACCTTTGGGAGTGCCTGGGCAAGATAGAACCCCTTTGCGAAAGGATGACAGCAACGGTCAACTGAAACGCCATCATCCACTCTCACCGATCAGGGCATCGCTCTGCTGGAGAACCGCATCAACCACCGCCTGAAGGCCAAAGATGTCCTGACCGTGGCCCAGAAAAAAGAGCTGCTGCACCTCCTGTTCTTTGCCTCTCACCCTCCGTCGCACTTCCTCGCCCATCGCCCATTGCCCATCGCCCCTTGCCCATCTCCCCTCACCTGTCGCGTTCGGCTTTGACCAATCAACCTTTCATGCGCGCAAACCATTTTTTTTTGCAATGCCGCCCTTTTCAGCTTATGATAGAGGCCAACATGACAAGTGAGAGAATCCATGCAAAGCCACTCGCAAACCGTTGAAGATTATCTCAAGGCGATATACGTGCTCCAGGAGAAGGAAGGCGTGGCCAAAACCGGTGCCCTGGCACGGCACTTGGCAATCACCGCCGGGTCGGTGACGGAAATGATCAAACGTATGGCCGGCATGTCTCCGGCCTTGGTTGTCTATCGCCAGCATCATGGTGTTTCCCTGACAGGTCATGGCAAGCAGGCCGCCATGGCGGTTATCCGTCGGCATCGGCTACTGGAGACCTTTCTTTACCAGACCCTGGCGCTCGGATGGGAAGCGGTACACGAGGAGGCTGAGACTTTGGAGCACCATCTGTCCGAACGCCTGGTTGGCGCCATTGACCGCCATTTGGGACACCCGTGCGTTGATCCCCACGGGGAACCGATACCCGAGGCAACCGGCCGTATGCATCCACCGGCCGGAGAACCGCTCACCGCGTTGGATATCGGCGCCACCTTCCGTGTGGTTCGTGTGGATCCGTCCATTAACGACATGCTGGCATATCTGGACAACCTGGGTATCGGCCTGGAAACCACTGGAGTGGTGCTGGATCAGGCCCCTTTCGGTGGGCCGTTGACGCTGCAGCTGACCGATAGCGATCCCCCCCGTGAAGCGGCAATCGGTCGCGAGGTCGCCGATCACATTTTCGGGGTGGTTGTCTAAATATTTTAACTTCCATAATATTTTTTTTGGTTGACCAAATTTTTTTCGTAGCTATTTTTTCACCATTGGGAAAGCGCTTATCTTTTGGGGTTCCTGGCAACCCGAATATTATAGAAAGGGCAACGTTATGACAGCATCGACGTTCAATTCAATGCACCGTTTATCGGCACTGCCCGTATTTGTTTTGGCAATCGTTCTATTTGCCGCGACTCTGGCTCAAGCAATCCCGTATAAGGGCAAATACCCCATTCGCGCCGCGGCAACCGTAGGAATGGTGGCCGACATCGTGCGCGAAGTTGCCGGGGAAAGGGCCGCGGTCACCAACATCATCGGTTCGGGGGTGGATCCCCACGTCTACAGCCCTACCCGCAGCGATGTTGCCGTGCTGCTCAAATCGGACATTATCTTCTACGCCGGCCTGCTGCTCGAAGGTCAGATGGCAGACATCCTGGTCAAGGTCTCACGCAAACGCCCGGTTTTTGCGGTAACCGAACTGCTTCAGCAGGACTATTTGATACACGACAGCGATACGGCCCACAACGATCCCCATGTCTGGATGGACGTTCAGGGGTGGATGAAAGCCGTGCAGGTCGTGGTTGACGCCATGGTTGAATTCGACCCTCCCCATGCCGACGAATACCGTTCGCGCGCCGTGGCCTACCAGGAGCGGCTCAAGCGTTTAGATGACTATGCCAAAAGCGCCATCGCTTCCATACCCGCCGATCAACGGGTATTGGTCACGGCCCACGACGCCTTCAACTACATGGGCCGCGCCTATGGCATCGAGGTGATGGGCATCCAGGGGCTCTCCACGGAATCGGAGGCGGGTCTCAAGGATATCAACCGGCTGGTGGATCTATTGGTAGAGAGAGGCATTCCGGCCGTTTTCGTAGAGACCAGCGTTTCGGACAAGAATGTCAAAGCACTCATCGAGGGCGCCGCTTCACGCGGCCATACGGTCGTCATCGGCGGCGAGCTCTTTTCCGATGCCATGGGCCCTCCGGGCAGCTACGAGGGCACTTACGAAGGCATGATCGATCACAATGTGACCGTCATCACCCGGGCGCTGGGCGGCGACGCACCGGTGACTGGCATGCAGGGAAAGCTGAACGCTGAACGGTAAACGGTTGACCGAAGGGTCCAAGGATTCGAGGATTCGAGGGATCGAGGGAAAACAATAAAGACGTCGTACATTGAACGGGAAACGATGAACGGGAAGGGTCTGTGAGTTAGAAACTCAGACGATGCTGTCTGAGGATTTAGGTTATGTATCAGGTGATCCAATCACGGACTTGAAAAGCGGTACATCGGAAGTGGAACGGATGCTCAAGGCCCTGATAAGGTCATTGGAAGAAAAACACGCGTCCCCTTGAGTCCTTGGATCCTTGATCGCTCGAACCCTTGACCCCTTGAACCCTTGACCCCTTGAATCCTTGGCCCCTTAGTCTGCTGAACCCCGAACCCCGAACCTC
This sequence comes from Desulfosarcina sp., assembly GCA_050124445.1. Classification (GTDB taxonomy): domain Bacteria; phylum Desulfobacterota; class Desulfobacteria; order Desulfobacterales; family Desulfosarcinaceae; genus Desulfosarcina. The sequence continues at coordinate 3,290 of JASFFF010000095.1, read as the reverse complement.
GAACCACAAGGAAGCATCCATGGCCGATACCCAACCTATACCAACCCACGCGTCAAGCGCCGGCATCGGTGACAGCAACGCCCCGCTATGGGTCAACGATCTGACCGTGGCCTACCATCGGAAACCGGTACTCTGGGACATCGAACTCAGCCTGCCAGAAGGCCGCCTGATTGCCGTTGTGGGCCCCAACGGGGCCGGGAAAAGCACCTTCATCAAGTCGGTGCTGGGCCTGGTTCCGCGGGCGTCGGGCGCGATAACCATCTACGGAAAATCCTACGAAGCCCAGCGCCACCTGGTGGGTTACGTGCCCCAACGGGAAAGCGTGGACTGGGATTTTCCCGTCAATGCCCTGGAGGTGGTCGCCATGGGACTATACCGCAAGATCGGCTGGCTGCGCCCGGTACGCAAGCGCGACCGTCAAATCGCCCTCGAGGCCCTGGATAAAGTGGGCATGGCCAATTTTGCCGAGCGTCAGATCAGCCAGCTCTCTGGCGGCCAGCAGCAGCGGGTCTTTCTTGCCCGTGCGCTGGCCCAGGATGCCCGACTCTACTTCATGGACGAACCGTTTGCCGGTGTCGACGTGGCTACGGAACGGGCCATTATCGCTCTGCTCAAGGAGTTGAAAGCCGCGGGGAAGACCTGCGTGGTGGTCCATCATGATCTGCAGACGGTACCGACCTACTTCGATCATGTGGTGCTGCTAAACATGCGGTTGGTCGACGCCGGTCCGGTGGACCGCGTTTTCAACGAAGAGAACCTGAAGAAAACCTACGGCGGCCGCCTGACCCTGCTCAGTCAGGCGCTGGACGAATACGCCAAAGGTCCGCGATTCCCGGGAGACAAATGACAAACGAAAATAGACAGCTCCTTGCATCCAAAACACGATTTGTGCTGATTACACTGACCGGCATTTTGGTTCTGAGCTCCGGAAGCGCTTCAGCGGTTAATGCGGGCGGTCAATCTGCGGCCATGGATGATTTTCTGGCCGAACTGATGCGCGTATTCACCTTCCAGGACTACAACACACGTGTGGTGGTAGCGGGAACGACGCTGCTCGGATTGGCTGCCGGCCTGATCGGCACGTTTCTGGTGCTGCGAAAACGCGCCTTGCTCAGCGATACGCTCAGCCACGCCACACTGCCGGGCATCGCACTGGCCTTTATCGTCATGACCCTGATCACCGGAGACGGCAAGCAACTGCCGGCACTGATCGCCGGGGCAGCGATCTTTTCGGTCATCGGCACCCTATCCGTAATGGTTATCCAGCGATTTTCACGGCTCAAAGACGATGCGGCTCTGGGAATCGTCCTCAGCGTTTACTTCGGGCTGGGCATTGCGCTTATGGGCATTGCCACTCGTATGGATGCAGGCAACGCCGCCGGGCTCTCTTCATTTATCTATGGCAAAACGGCCTCCATGCTTTTTTCCGATGCCCTGCTCATCGCCGTTACGGCGCTGGTCGCGGCTGTGACCAGCATTCTATTCTTCAAAGAGTTCTCACTGGTATGCTTCGATGCCGACTACGGCAGTACCCAGGGATGGCCCGTGGGGCGCCTGGATTTTCTCATGATGGCCCTGGTGGTGCTGGTAACGGTCATCGGCCTGCAGGCCGTGGGACTGATCCTGGTGGTGGCTCTGCTGATTATTCCGGCAGCCGCTGCCCGGTTCTGGACCTATCGTCTGCGCACGATGCTGTGGCTGTCCGGCCTCTTCGGGGCGCTGAGCGGTTTTTTGGGCTCCGGCGTATCAGCCCTGATGGCCAATCTCCCTGCCGGTGCAGTCATCGTGCTGTCTGCGTCCCTGTTTTTTCTGGTCAGTCTTATTTTCGGATCGTCCCGCGGGCTGCTGCGTCTGCTGATCGATCGGCTGCACCTGAATCGCAAGATCATGAATGAAAACCTGCTCAGGGATCTGCACGAATGGCGAGAAGCCGTCCCTGCCGACACCACCGACGATCCCGATGTAGAGCAATTGCTGGCCCGTCGCGCGTGGGCCACGGGCAGCCTGCGGCGAACCGTCAAACGCTTGCAGCGCCTGCAAATGCTGTCTCCTTCCTCCGGCCAAGGCTTGCATCTCACCAATGCCGGCTGGCAAGCCGCCCAAGAGGTGGTTCGCCGGCATCGCCTGTGGGAAACCTATCTGATTACCCATGCCGATGTTGCGCCGGGAGTGGTCGACCTGAGTGCAGACCGCATCGAACACGTGCTGGATCCGGACTTAATTCGTCAACTGGAAAAGGCGTTGGCCGATGAGACAGGCAGAGCGCTTCCGAGCAGTCCGCATGACTTGAGCGTGAATCCCGAGCCTGCAAAAGGAGCGGCTTGACCATGGAGTGGACCTTTATCGACACCTGGATTGTTATCGTCGGATCATTGAGCGCTGCAGCCTGTGCCCTGCTGGGCAACTACCTGGTGTTGAGGCGCATGAGCATGATGGGCGATGCCATCAGCCATGCCGTGCTGCCGGGTCTGGCCATCGCCTTTCTGGTGACGGGCAGTCGGGATAGCTTGCCAATGCTGATCGGCGCCATCCTCATCGGCGTGGTCACCACGTTAATGATCCAGGGAATCAATCGTCTCAGCGGACTGGATCGCGGGGCCTCAATGGGCGTGGTCTTCACCACCCTTTTTGCCGTTGGATTGATCCTCATCCGCCAGGCAGCCGATCACGTGGACCTGGACCCCAGCTGCGTGCTGTATGGGGCCATCGAATTGACCCCCTTGGATACCGTCATGTTCCTGGGCCGGGAAATCCCCCAGGCGGCCGTCACCAGCGGTATGATGCTGCTGTTCAATTTGCTCTTCGTGATCGTTTTTTTCAAGGAGCTTAAAATCACCGCTTTCGACCCGGCGTTGGCCACGACCATGGGCATCAACGCCAATGCCATGCACTATGTGCTGATGACCCTAGTGGCAGCCACCACCATCGCAGCCTTCGAAAGTGTGGGCAGCATTCTGGTAATCGCCATGCTGATTGTCCCCGGTGCAGCCGCCCATTTGATAACCGACCGCTTGGGGCCCATGTTGATCATCAGCGTGGGCGTTGCCATCCTCTCGGCCCTGCTGGGCCACGTCAGTGCCATCACCGTCCCGATGTGGTTCGGCTTCCAAGACACCAGCACCGCCGGTATGATGGCCCTGATGACAGGCCTGCTTTTTCTGTCAGCCTTTCTCTTCTCGCCACGCTATGGCGTGCTCAGCCGGGTGGCCAATCAGTTGCGGCTGGGCCTGGGCATTGTCGGTGACGATATTCTCGGTTTTCTCTATCGGTATCAGGAACTGGCCCCCGCC
>JASFFF010000094.1:0-10212 GCA_050124445.1 Desulfosarcina sp. | reverse complement strand
CAGAACGTTACGCCAATCCAAAGAAGCTGGTCCGAAGATCTGGTCAGCCTGATTGGTACGCTCAGCCCCATTTTGCTTCTGATCGGCCTGGGATCGTTGTTTACCGAAATCAAAGCCCCGGGGTTTGGCGTGCCGGGAATCGTCGGCTTGCTTTGCCTGTCGCTGGTTTTTTTTAATCAGTACCTCGTCGGCCTGGCCAACTACACAGAGCTGCTTATTTTGGTGGTCGGTGCGCTTCTGCTGGCCTTCGAATGGTTTGTATTGCCAGGGTTCGGCATTGCCGGTATCGCCGGCATTTTGTGTATTGCCGGCGGATTGCTCTTGAGTATGCAGGATTTTGTCATCCCCGACCCGAATTTACCTTGGGAGAGAGAGCTGTTGATTGGCAATTTACTTCGTGTTCTGGGTGCTGCGTTAGGGGCGTTTGTGTTGGCTATGATTACCCTTCGCTACGTATTGCCGAGGTTCTCGAGAAAAATTCATGGTCCCTATTTAAAGGCGACACTCGCCGACGCTCGTATCAGCCAGTCGGTAGAAACGGCTATATCTGCAGGGCGCACGGGAACAGCCATCACCCTGCTGCGACCGTCCGGAATCGCCATGATCGACGACCGGCGCTACGATGTCGTCACCCGGGGGGAATTCCTGGAAAAGGGCACTCCGATTCGTGTCGTTAAAGTCAAAGGTGCTCGGATCGTTGTCGCTCGGGCCGGTAAGGAGGAATAGCGTCTTGGTTTTACCCATTGTGCTTCAATTGGCGGGCGTGGTCGTCATCATCGCCGAAATCATTCTACCGTCCGGCGGCATTCTTTCCATCATTGCAACTGGTCTTTTCGGCTATTCGCTTTATTATGTATTCAGCCAGATGTCATTCGAGGTCGGTATGGCATTCGTCATCGCCGATTTGATCCTCATTCCGATACTGATATATTGGGGCTTCCGATTCATGGCAAAATCACCGGTCACCTTGCATCAAACACTGTCACGGGATGACGGGGCTACCGCTCAGCCTCGCGATCAGATGGCCTATTTGGGGCGCACGGGTACAGCGATCACCGACTTGCGGCCGTCCGGTGTCGCCATGATCGGTCAGGAGCGCTTGGATGTGGTGACCCAAGGCGAGTACATCGAAAAACAGACGGCAATTGTGGTCATCGCCGTGCGGGGCAATCAAATTGTCGTCGAGCCGAAGGGGCCACAAACGCAAACCGCATAACAAAAGGAGCCATACCTTGGATATCAATCTGATTTTTCTTGTAATTATTGCCATTGCAATCCTTGTTTTGCTGTTTTTTGTTGGATCTGCGATTTCACTTTGGGTACAGGCGTTGGTTTCCGGGGCACGGGTCGGCCTGTTTACCATCGTTTTCATGCGTTTCCGCAAGGTGCCGCCGAAGCTCATCGTCAATTCCAAAATTATGGCGGTCAAGGCCGGGCTGGATTTTTCAACGGACGCGCTCGAATCTCACTACCTCGCCGGTGGCAACGTGTCGCGGGTGGTGCAGGCATTGATCGCGGCTGACAAGGCCAATATTGAACTGGAATTCAATCGCGCGGCAGCTATCGATCTTGCCGGCCGAGATGTGCTCGAGGCAGTGCAAATGAGCGTCAACCCCAAAGTCATCGAAACCCCGATGATCGCTGCCATGGCCAAAGACGGCATCCAGCTCAAAGCCATTTCCCGGGTGACGGTTCGGGCCAATATCGACCGGCTGGTTGGAGGCGCCGGCGAAGAGACGATCCTGGCCCGCGTCGGCGAAGGGATCGTCACGACAATCGGCTCGGCAGACACCCACAAAATGGTCCTTGAAAATCCGGACATGATTTCCAAACGGGTGTTGGAAAAGGGGTTGGACGCCGGAACCGCTTATGAAATCCTCTCTATCGACATCGCAGATGTGGATGTAGGAAAAAATATCGGCGCCGAGTTGGAGACCGACCGTGCCGAGGCGGACAAAAAGATCGCTCAGGCCAAGGCAGAGGAGCGGCGCGCCATGGCCTTTGCTGTGGAACAGGAGATGAAAGCGCGGGTCGAGGAAATGCGCGCCAAGGTCGTCGATGCCGAAGCACGGGTGCCGCTGGCGATGGCCAACGCCTTCGTCAAGGGCAATTTGGGCGTCATGGATTACTACCGCATGAAAAACATCGAGGCCGACACAGATATGAGAGATAAAATCGGTTCCACAGACGACAAGACTGAATAGGGGCCTGAATGATGGAAGAGCTTATTCCGTTTATCCTTTTCGTTATATTCGGTATTTTGTCGGTAATCGGAAAGGTTAAGAAAGACAAGAAAAAGAAAAGAAGGGCCAAAGCCCAAGGACGTCGAGGGCTTGCCGTCAGAATCCATAACTGGCTGACCGATCTGCAAAAACGCATTGAGACCCAATCGAAAAAAGCGCCAAAAGGCCAATTCGATTGGGAGCAATTGATTGGCGGATCCCAACTGCAATGTACGCAAACCACACCGCACGATGACGCCCTCGAAGATATTGATCTTGATACGGCCATACAAACCCCTTCGCCACCGCCGAAAGCAACGCCTGTTGCAACATCCCCCCCGCCCTACAGGCCGCAAAAGCCCTCGGAAAAACCAGATATGGTGGCCGTCGAGCCCCCTCTGATGACCATAAAGACCAGACGGGAACCAATTCCAAGCGTGCTGCCCACAGACCGCGCCGGCTTGCGACAGGCGGTCGTCTGGTCTGAAATCCTCGGTCCGCCGATCGCTCTGCGCGATCCGTTCAGGGATAAGCGGTGATGCGATACCGGAATCGCCTGACCTTATACTGGATATTCCGATTATTCTCCAGACGGTGGGTCGCATACGCATATGGGTAGGGTTGGCCTATCGGCAACCGGCCAACCATCTCATATTGCAGCCATCTGAAACGGCCATATATTACTGATGTTTGACTCAGTGTAATTAGAGTTTGATTTAAATTGTATATAATATACAGAAATTTGGTCAATTTTGAACCATTCATAAATCTCACCTCAAATTGAAATGTAAATGGCTCAGAATATGGCAGCTTCTGACTACAAAAAGGTTCAGCCATGAGACCATTCACAAAACTTCCGGTGGCTGTGGATGCTTACTAAACAATATGGAGGAAAAAATAATGAGTGATGACACCAAAAAAACGTTATGCGCACATGTTGAAGATGAACTTCAAGTCAATGACCCCAAGGCATATATCGCACTGATCAGTCCAGCTGCCCACTATTGTGAAGGCTGTGGACGCAGTGCCGCAAAGGCCGAAAATTTGTGTAAACCGCAAAAGCTGTAGCCACTCTAATTTGCAACCACCTCATATCTGGATGAAACCGGTTGGGGTGGTTACATCCTTCCGTCAGCGCAGCACGCCAAGATAAATTCACTAAAATTCCCGAGTCAGACAGCAAACACCGGGCGTTTAAAAGGAAGTTCAAGCCACGGGAAAAAGTTATGAGCAACGGGTTACCAAAAACAATCAAGACGGATGTTCCACGTCACGCACTTGAAAACAAAAAGGCGCTGGTGGTGGGCATTGCCAATGATCAATCGATTGCCTATGGCTGTGCCAAAGCCTTTCGCGAACTGGGCGCCGAGGTGGCGATCACCTTTCTCAATGACAAAGCCAAACCGTATGTGGCGCCTTTGGCCGATGAACTGGAGACGCCGATTTTTATGCCCATGGATGCTGCTAAGCCAGGAGAGCTGGAGGCGGTTTTCGAGCGTATCGCCAGTGATTGGGGTCAACTAGACATACTGGTGCACTCCATTGCATTCGCCCCAAAGGCAGATTTGCAAAGTGGGTTGTTGAACTGTTCGGCAGAAGGATTTTCTACTGCCATGGACATCTCCTGTCACTCCTTCATCCGCATGGCACGCCTGGCGGTGCCGCTGATGCATGACGGCGGCACCATGTTCGCCATGAGCTACCACGGCGCACAGAAAGTGGTTCCCAACTATAACGTGATGGGGCCGGTCAAGGCGGCCCTGGAGGCGGTCTGCCGTTACCTTGCCTTTGAGCTGGGCCCCAATAAAATCCGGGTGCACGCCATATCGCCGGGTCCCCTGAAGACGCGGGCCGCCTCTGGATTGAAAGACTTCGATCTGATGTTGAACGATGCCGTGGAACGATCACCGGTGGGTGAATTGGTAGACATCATGGATGTGGGATTTGCCTGCGCCTACCTGGCAACGCCCTATGGCCGGCGCCTCACCGGGCAGACCATGTATATCGACGGCGGTGCGAGCATCATGGCCTAGCCCGAACATTATACGAAATATTATCAACAATTGCCCGAAATGAAACCAATCTTGATAGCTACCTTGCATGATAAATATTTGGATGCTTACAAATAGCGTTTCAGGTGATCAGGATGACCATGATTAAACATTTTCTCTGGATGCTGGCGGTAGCCATGAGCGGTATTGGGCCAGCTGCGGCAACATCGGAAATCGACTTGTCCGATTATCGATGGAAGCATCGCCCGCTCTTCATCTTTGCGCCTTCGGCCTCCGATGCCGATTATCTCGCGCTGGACAAACGGCTGGCTCATAGATCTGCGGATATCGAAGACCGCGATATGATAATCATTCGGATCTTTGAAAAAAGCCCTTCAAGGGTAGCAGCCAGGCCGATGCTGCCAGGGGATGCAGAGGCCTTGCGTCGCCGCTTTGGCATTGCACCGGGGCGATTTACGGTGGTGCTGGTGGGCAAAGACGGCGGCGTCAAGTTGGTCGCACGCCGTGATGTTGATCTTCAATCCATCTTCAACCTAATCGACAGCATGCCCATGCGCCAGCAGGAGATGCGCGACAACCCTTCCAAGCGTTGAGCGGCGCTGAAATTTTTTCAGCTTTTCAATGAATTGTTGATATTCCGGGGTCCCGCTTTTCACCATCCGGATGACACCCGTGTTATCGATCTGGCAGGCGACCCGTCATGGCTGTTCACCTGTTCCCCTGATCGCTATTACAAACTCTCAGCAGCAAAGACCACCACGACAACTGCTTTTAAACTCCAAGCAACGGTCCGGATCCAATTGGTGGTCACCAATCGTCTGATCTTTGATTTGTCTTTGCCTGCCTGGAGGCTTTTATGGATTGGAACCTGAAAGGTAAAGGTCGAACACCACACAAGAATGATCAGGCCACCAGCGACTATGGGGTAAAACAAAATTTCTTGCAGGAAAAACCAGGCAATGGCAATAATGATTTCACAAATCATCAAGGGAAGAACGACAATCGTAATCCGGGAAACGTACCACGCGTGATAATTGACAAAGTCAATGGAGGGTATGCGAGCCAGTCCGGGGTAGATAAATCAAAATTATACATCTTGCAAATCCCACCCTTTAGCGTAAGGTATTTCGATTATGCTATCCGATTTTAGACATATGCATCCGTTACGCGGCCTGCGCCCTATCTTCATCGTTGCCATGGCAGGACTGTGGATCCTTTTCCCTGCGGCCTTCGATTCCGCAGCAAAGGGGACCCTCCACCACGCACTTGAGGTGGAAATCCTTCATGATGCCAAAACCCTGCGCGGCATTGACACCATCCATCTCCCCAGGGGTACGTCGCGCCTACGCGTGGCCTTTCGTCCCGGTGTGCGCATCCTGGGCGTGGGGGGCGCCACACACACCTACAAAGATGGTGTGCTGCATCTGAAGATAGAGACAGCAGATCCATCTCCGAATACCGTGGTCCTGCGCTACGAGGGTGTCTTCGATGATCCCTTCGAGGCCGAACCATTTTCCATGGACAACCCTGGCCAGGGTGTCATGGGTACCATCACCCAGGATGGAGCCTTTTTTTTAGCTGGCAGCAGCTGGTACCCATTGATCTTGGAAGATGCCTCCGAGACCTTTCGCGTGTCGGTGACCGCGCCCAAGGGCATCTATGCTGTGATGGAAGGCAGGCTCGAAACCCACGCCGACGATGCCGACAGGAGCCTTTCGATTTGGTCGGTGGATCGCCCATCGGGGCCGCTGGCCATGTTTGCAGGGCGCTACATTATCAACGAGCGCATGCATGACAAGGTGCGCATCGCCACCTACTTTTTTGCGGCCAATGCCGGACTTTCAAAACGTTATCTGGACGCCGTGCAGGGTCATATCGGCCGCTATGAAACGCTTCACGGGCCCTATCCATTTGAAAAATTCGCCGTGGTGGAAAATTTCTTTCCCACCGGATACGGTTTTCCGTCGTTTACGCTGCTTGGCAGCCGCGTACTGAGACTGCCCTTCATTCCCCATACCAGTCTCAGACACGAGGTGGCCCACTGCTGGTGGGGCAACGGCGTTTTGGTGGATGCTACCGGGGGCAATTGGTGCGAAGGGCTGACCACTTACGTGGCCGATTACCTCTCCAAGGAGGAGCACTCCTTCGAGGAGGCCAGGGGCTATCGCCTGCGCACGCTCGAAAGGTACGCTTTACTCGCCGCAGGAGCGCAGGACTTCCCACTGTCGACCTTTCGCAGCCGCTACAATCCTGCCAGCCAGGCCGTCGGCTACGGAAAGGCCATGTTCGTCTTTCATATGATGCGCCTGCGAATCGGCGACGCGGCTTTCTGGGCTGCTTTGCGCGACATTTATGCCGAGCGGCTTTACAGGAGAACCAACTGGGGCCACTTCATGGAAGCTTTTGCCGAGAAAGGCGGCTTGAGTCCCGATGAGGCGCGCACATTCCACGATCAGTGGATCACTCGCCCAGGCGCCCTGCAATTGGCCATGGATAAAACCCAGGTTGTTTCCGCGGCTGGCCATTCGCAGGTGGAGGGTGTACTGATTCAGAAATCCCCCCGCTTCAACGTCCGCGTACCGGTGGCGGTGATCGGTGCCACGGTCAGCCAGAGGAAGAACGTTTACCTGAATGATGCCACGGCGAAATTCAACATCCGGATGCAAGAGGCGCCTCGTACAATAGCCGCAGACCCTGACTTCGATGTTTTTCGCCTTCTCTACCCTGAGGAAATTCCGGCCACTGTCAACGCGATAAAAGGCGCCAGGGCACTCACCGCTGTGCTCGCTGAAGATAGCCCCAAGTCCTGGGCGCAGATTTTTCGAGGACTTCTAATGGGCCTCAACCACCGGGGCACACCCATCTGGAATGAAAGCCGATTCGCTGCCGAGGATACCGTCGGCAAGGACGTACTCTTCTTCGGCATGCCCAAGCGGAAAAAGGGCCGGGCCATGCTGTCGGAATTGGGCGATGCGGTGGTGCTCTCATCCGCGGCTTTCCGAGTGGGTGAGGGCGTCACCAGCCGCAATGCCGACACGATGTTTGCGGTCTTCAAGAGGAAACAGGGACTGGTGGCCGTATTTCTACCTGTGGAGGGCACCAACGAGGAGACGGTGGTGCGAACGGCCCGAAAAATTACCCACTACGGTCGCTACGGCCGGCTGTCCTTCAAGGACGGCGTCAACACCGGCAAGGGCGTCGGCGAGGCGCTAGGATCGCCCCTTGTCGTCGATCTGGAGAAAGGATCATGATAATGCGCTTTAGTGTTCCAACGCTGCTGCTTCTGTTTCTGATCAAGCCCGGCGCAGTCCTTCTGGCCGCTGACATTACCCTATGGGACGTGGCTGGCAAAGCCGAAATCAGCCTGCATCAAGCCGCCGGGAAGTTCCCATCACCGGGCATTGTCTACGTAGGAGAATTCCACGACAATGCGGCCCATCACGCCGCCCAATTGGCTGTCATCCAAAGCCTGGACAAGCGCCAACGCCCTTTGGCCGTGGGCCTGGAAATGTTTCAACACATCGAGCAGAGCATCCTCGACGTCTGGGTTGCCAAAGCGCTGAGCGAGGAGGAGATGCGTCGGGCCTTTGCCCGCAATTGGGGCCAGGATTGGCATTTGTACCGGGATATCTTCCTGTACTGCCGAGACCGAAGCATCCCTATGGTCGGCTTGAACGTGCCGCGAAGCATTACCCGCAAGGTGGCGCGAAACGGCTTCGAGTCCCTAACGCCCGAGGAGATCGGCAAGCTGCCCCCCATCGTTTGTCGCGTGGACCGGGAATACGAGGAATTCCTGCGCCGTGTGCTGGGCAGTCACGGCTCGGATTCGGGCTTTCGCCGCTTCTGTGAGGCCCAACTCGTCTGGGACACCGCCATGGCCATTTATGCCTTGGAGTACCTCAAGAGCCATCCCGAGCGCACGGTTGTCGTTCTTTGCGGGATGATCCACGCCTGGAAGAAAGCCGCGCCAGAGCAAGCCGCCCGCGAAAATGCCAAGGTCGAGCAGACCGTGATTCAGCCATCCGTGAAGGGCCGATGGACGCCCGAGAGCGTCTCAAAGGAAGACGCCGACTACCTGATCCTCGGCCTGGAGGAATAGCCCCGAACAAGATCTCCAACAAAGCGGGATCGCCCTGCTGATTTTGCACAACTGTCATGGCGAGGGCGGCGACTGGCGATCCAAGGCCGATTCGAGGTGGTTGAGGTGACCGTCGGATTCAACCGTGAGAACCCAAATCAGCCGGTAGGGTATACGCACAACACGAAAACACCACCATTTTGTAGATACACGAATCTTGAGATTGAAATCACCGTGGAGAATAGATTTGTTGTATGGCGCTGTCGACCGCAATAAATGGCTGTGCATACCATCAGGAGTCGCTGATGCCCGGTTGATAGGTTAAGTCTATCTTCGGCAATGGTTTTCCACCCAATGTCGCCTCGAAAGCAAGCAGGCGTTTATAGACAGACAGCAGCTCAACGATGGTTGTCCATGAATTTACCAGATACTGGAAAGAATTGCTCACCTGATTGAAAGCTGTGAGTATCTGCTGCAGGATGCCAAATGTTATGGTACCTGCGGCAATTGTTGGAACGAGGATCAGATAGACAAAAATATTGTCGGCCTGCAGGAAGAGACTGCGGGCCACATTAAAGTACATATAGTGAAAATAGAGGCGGAAATAGTTCCGCCGTACATTGCCAAAAAGCTGCTTCAGGCTTACCGGCTGGGCCCTTCGTTCATCATCTTCTCCATAGACCAGCTCCTTCCGATAGGCCGCCTCCACCCGTTGATTCTTAAATTCCAGCCCTGGCAGTTTGATGCCCACCGCGGCAAGCAGCCCGGTACCGAACAGGGACCAGAGGATTGCCGCGGTAAAGAGCGGATAAGGGATGTCCCCGACAATCGGCAGTTCGGTTACATATTGGGAGAGTGACCATAATACAGGCAGAAAAGCAAACAACGTCATCACCGCATCCACCATGGCAACGCCAAGGCTCTCCATGATAGAGGCAAATCGCATGGTGTCTTCCTGGATTCGCTGAGAGGCACCCTCGATATGGCGAAGCTGATGCCAATAGCCAGTGTAATAGTCGTTCATGGCTGTTCGCCAGCGAAAAATATAGTGGCTGATAAAAAACCGAGAAAAAACAAATACAGCAATTGCCAGAAAGGCTATCTGGGCGAAGATGAATATTAATTCATACATTTCCGAAACTGGTACCGAGGCCTCTGTTGAAAGGGCATTTTGGACGGTATCAAAAAACGGTCGCCGCCAGTTATTGATGGCCACTGAGACCTGCACGGAAAAATACGTTGAAAAGAGGATAGCGGCAGACCCCAGAATAGACCAAATTTGCCAGGGATGGGGCGCAAAGATCATCCATACGCCTGCGAAGATAAGCACCGAGACTACGTAATAGAGATAGAGCAGCAGAAAGGAGTCGGTAACAAAATGGCCAAGTCCAATTACGGGTGGTTGCTGGGTTGTAGTAAGGTGTAACAATCTTCCCAGATCATCTTTAAATAGATACCATATCGTGATCGAAAAGGTGATCCAGATTAAGAGCGAAGGGAAAAAAAACCTCGGATTTGGGAAAAATGACTTAAACATGGTGCGTTAGGTAAGCCTGCCGGATATGATCGTTTGCGATTGGTTCACTCTGCCACCTATTCTTAAGACTCTCACTGCTTTATATGTAACAAATTGTTATTATGTTGTATTTAAAAATCCAAATGATTTTCATGCAAGATTCAGGGATTAAGATTTGGTGTCGCGTTCGACTTTTCTCATTTCAATGTAGACGCTGTGGCGAACGCGATCCGCATCTATGTCTAAATAATTACATATGTTTACAAAACTCGTAAACGATTCCAGATCATTGATTTCAATCCAATGCAGGGCCTGCTTTTTGTAAAATTCATAATCGTCATAGGCTGGTCTGAATATGTCTTTGAGGGCGCGCGATAAAATGGC
>JASFFF010000093.1:0-10216 GCA_050124445.1 Desulfosarcina sp. | reverse complement strand
TCGCTGCGCGTGGCGCCCCCCCGCGCCGCCGCCCCATAGGCCTGGGTCTGCACCGCCGTCAGCCCCTCGTGCAGCACCGCCGACTCGGCCAGGATGATCGCGGCCGTGATCACCCCCTGACCGCCCGATCCTGAAAATACCATCCTGCATCGTTCCATTTAATTGCCCCCCATGGCCCGTTCGATGATTTTGCCGTACTGGCTGCAGTACTCGGGCTTTTCCTCCTGCACGAAGATCCCCCGCTCAATCAGTTCCGGATGCTCGATCTTCTTCTTCGAGCCGATGGGAACCGTCATCTCCTTCATGCGGTTCATCATATCCACCGCACTGCCCTGCTTGTTCTTGCGGCCAAAGTACGTCGGACACTGGCTCATCACCTCCACCACCGAAAACCCGTCGTGCAGGATCGCATTGCGGATGATCTCTGCCATCTGCTGCACGTGGTAGGTCGTGGTGCGCGCCACAAACGTCGCACCGGCCGCTTTGGCCATCTCCACCACGTCAAAGCCCTGGTCGATGTTCGTATACGGGGCCGTCGTGGCCAGCATCCCCGGACCGGTCAGCGGGCTGTACTGGCCCCCCGTCATCCCGTAGATGCGGTTGTTCATCACCAGCGCCGTCATGCCGATGTTGCGGCGCGCCGCATGGATGAAATGATTGCCGCCGATCGACAGTGCATCGCCGTCGCCCATGGGCACGATCACGTTCAGCTCCGGCTTGCTCAGCTTCACCCCCGTGGCAAAGGCCAGCGCCCGACCGTGGAGCGTGTGCAGGGTGTGAAAATCCAGGTATCCCGATATGCGCGACGAACAGCCGATCCCAGACACCATCACCATCTCGTTGCGGCTCATCCCCAGCTTCTCCACCGCCCGGATCAGACCGTTGAGCACGATCCCGTGCCCGCAGCCCGAACACCACAGGTGCGGAAAAAAGCGTTCCCGGATATAGTCCTTGACTGCCATTTACACCCCCTTGCCCCTGATCAGGCGCAGTATGTCCCTGATGTCCGTGGGCGTGATGAACACCCCGTCGATGCGGTTGGCCAAAAACACCCGCTCGGAATGGGTGACCGCGGTCTTGACCATTTGGCACACCTGCCCCATATTCATCTCCACCACCACCGTGTACTTGGCATGGTCGCAGTACTGCCGAACCACATCCAACGGAAAGGGCCACAGCGTCTGCAGCTCCAGCAGGCCGATCTTCTCGCCGCGCGGGCGCAGATACTCAACGATATGTAGAGCGCTGCGTGCCGCCGAGCCGTAGGAGACCAATACCGTCTCCGCCTCCTCCAGGTAGTAGCTCTTGTAGCGCGCCATATGGTTGGCGTTGTTCTCGATCTTGTCCACGATGTGACGCAACAGGCCATACACAACCTTGGGGTTGTCCGACGGAAACCCCCACATGTCGTGAACCAGGCCGGTCACGTTGTAGCGGTGCACGTCTCCGAAATCGCTCATGGGCAAGCGCCCGTCCTCACGCGGCAGGTAGGGGTGATAGTCCACGCCCCCCTTCACCGCCGTGCGCAGCCGCTTGACCAGCGGTATCTCCCCCGGCGCCGGTATCTCCAGCCGTTCGCGCATGTGACCAACCACCTCGTCCAACAACAGTATCACCGGCGTGCGGTAGGTCTCGGCGATGTTGAACGCCTCTACCGTCATGGCAAACACGTCCTGGTGGTTCGATGCCGTCAAGGCCACGATGCTGTGATCCCCGTGCGTCCCCCAGCGCGCCTGCATCACATCCCCCTGGCTCACCTGCGTGGGCACGCCCGTGGACGGGCCCCCGCGCTGCACGTTGACGATCACACAAGGTATCTCGGCCATCACCGCGTAACCCAGCGCCTCCTGCTTGAGCGAAAAACCCGGGCCCGACGTCGCCGTCAGCACCTTGTTGCCCGTCAACGACGCACCGATGATGGCGCACATCGAGGCAATCTCGTCCTCCATCTGGATGAACTTGCCCCCCCGCTGCGGCAGCCGTTTGGATAGATGCTCGGCAATCTCCGTGCTTGGGGTGATCGGGTAGCCGGCGAAAAAGTCCAACCCCGCGTACAGCGCCCCTTCCACGCAGGCCTCGTTGCCCTGGATGAATTTGATCTGTCTGCTCATGATGTCGCCTTTGAATGCCCTTGGTATTTGGTTTCTACGTGCTGGCTGCAATCCCTTGGCACAGACTGCAAGAAATCAGAGGTCAGAAGACTGAGGTCGGATGTCCGAGTTCCGACTCCCGTCATCCCGCTGCCGTCTTCCCGCTTCCGTCTTCTGTCGTTTGCGCCTCGGTCTCCACCTCCACGGCCAAATCCGGACAGCGCAGTTCGCACAGCCGACAGGCAATGCAAGCCTCCAATGTCAGCGCCACCGCCTTGTCCTGCTCGTCCATACCCAGCACCGACTTGGGACAAAAGGCCACGCAGATCCCGCACCCCTTGCACCAGTCCCGGTTGATCCGATGTTCCTTCAGTTTCGCCTTTGCCATACACGGCCCCCTTGGGTTGACGATTCTCGAAAAATCCCAGATAGTAAAATCGTCTCAAGCGCTTTTCATCAAAGCCGGGTGCCAGAAATGCCACCCTATCCAAGATCATGCAATGTTCGGGCTATTAGAAGGTCAGCGAGACCTTGTCAAGAAAAAGCCGGCGAGAATCGGCGTCTGCTTTTTCTGGTGAGAACAGCATGAATGGTGTTTTATGAATGAATACTATTTTTAAGCGCTTCGCGCAAGCGCTGGTTGCTGTCCCACACCCATTGCGCGTCGCGATCGGCTTAGCAGCGTCTGACCAGCAGGCTGGCATTGAGTATGGCTGCCAGCGACCCGCTGTTACGGCGCACCATCGGAGCGATATCCGCCGCAGCGATCTTTTCCACTCCGATGGTGCGACACCGGGCGGCCCCCATATCGGCCAGCATGCAGATACGGATCCGACGCGTTTTTTGCATCATGGCCAAGGCCGTGCCGCCATTGCCCTGATAGCGCTGCCCGAGTTGTTCGAACGCAGCATCCCAACCCATGCCGAACCAGGGCAGGAAGGTCGTCGATCCAATGCCGTCGCGGCATTGGGCCAAAATGATCAAGGTGCCGCCGTCATTGACAAAGGCTGCGGCATGGTGAACCGCCTTGTGGGCCTGGATAAAATTGATGTCCTTGGGAAAACCGCCGCATGAAGCCAGCACCATATCGTAGCCCTGCACGACAGTCACTTCGCAGTTACGTGCGTGGCTGGCACAGGCCCCATGGAAGTGGTCCGATCCGCTGCCCACCAGCAGCCGGCAGACCCTGCCGCGACTGTCCAGGATTCCGTGAATGGCAAGATCGGCCGGTCGGCAGCTCTCGATCTCGGCCAGGTCTTCGGCCAGCGGATTGCCCGTCAAGCGGCCTGGCTGACAGCCGCTGGCCAGGGTTCGCCGCTGTCGATCCAAAAACAGACCGTGGTTGTGATAGATGGCTTCCCGCTGCCCCAGTCCGGGAAATAGCAATTTGCGTCCGCCCCCATAGCCGGCGAAGTAATGGTGGGAGATGGCCCCGAAGGTGATCACGAAATCGGCCGCCAAGATATCCTTGCGCAACCGTATCGGTGTTCCCCGGGTGGTATGACCCAGCAACGCAAAAAGCGAATCGTTCTTGCAGTCATGATGGACGAACCGATAGATTGAGAAGATATCGCCGTATGCAGACAGGCTGTCCGCATCGCTTTGGGCCGGATGGGAGCCATAGGCGATGTAGCAGGCAAGCTTGTCGGGATTAGCGCCGTTGGCTTCAAGCTGTTTGAGCAAAACCGGCAGGTACCTGTCGTAGGCACACAAGCGGGTCTTATCGGCCACCACCACCGCAACCCGGCAGTTAGAAAAGGTATGCGGCTTCAGGGCAGCTTCAAGATCGTTCCTGAAAACCGTCTCCGAAACGGTTTGCCGCGGTTCCTGAATGCTTAACCGTGCCGTACCAGCCGGCAAGGGCAGCCTGATACGGGTGGCACCGTATCTCAATTCAATGGGTTTACCCATGGTAATTTTCGTTGGCTGTGGCTGGAAATGACATGCAGATGCGGCTCTCGTCGATCGGGTGGGAGTCAACGCCTCCCCGCATGGCGGGCGGCTTGAAATTCCGGCCAATGGCCGGAAAAGCAAAAGCTCGTCAGTGCTTCAATGGTTGCAGTTGCTGCCGGGCACATAACACCCGGTTAAAAAACAACCAATCGACAGATGCGACCGGACATCGGCGCTAATTCATATGTCCTTATGCCATGCTGTCGCTACGCCGTCAATCGGCTGTTTCGCCCAATCGGTTGACAGCTGCCGGCGCTTGGGATTTAAATCGGAAGTTAGTGCCCATCGCCGATTCCCGACCATCGAGGCGCATCCGTTCAATCGATACACATATCTTGATCACATATAGAGGGAGTTTTTCCGCCATGAGCCCTGATTCAACCGTAATTATCAGCAAGGGGTATGTACCCGGGTCCATTGGCCGCATTGCCGAATTGCACGGCACCTATTATGCACGACACTGGGGGTTCGGTCTCTATTTCGAGGCCAAGGTGGCCACCGATTTATCCATGTTCATGACACGCTACGAAGCTGATCGCGATGCCATTTGGCTGGCAGAGGTCGACGATCGGGTCGAAGGCGGCATCGTCATCGACGGCTCCCATGGAGGTACCGAGGGTGCCCATTTGAGATGGTTTATCCTCTCCGATGCGCTGCGCGGCCAAGGCGTGGGGCGGCGGCTAATCACCGCTGCCATCGATTTTTGCAAAGTCAACAGCTACCCCAACATCTATCTGTGGACGTTCGAAGGGCTCGATGCAGCCAGACGCCTATACGAAAGCGTCGGTTTCGTAATGTCCCGCCAACGCAAAGGCGACCAATGGGGCATGGAAGTCAACGAACAGAAGTTCATTTGTGATCTGGTGTAACCTGCCTAATCAATTGATCGATCCCCCCGGCAATACTCCCCGCCCATGGGGCGACCACCCTTTTTCCACGTTTGAAGGTATCAATCCGAGCCACCCGTACGGCCGACGATCCGGGCTGACCGCAGCCTGGCTGATGCTACCCAGCCCCAGTCTTAAACAATTGAAGATTCCTCGCAGCGAGCTGTGAGGAATCTTCGACCGTAACCAATCCTGTCTTTTTTTGATTCGCTGGCACAACCCAGGGCCCGCCCGTCTATTTTTGTCCCCCCGGCTGCCAAAGCCATGACGGATGAAGTCGCAAGTTAAGTTTGTGCCATGGGGACCGATATACCAGATGACATAATGCCACTATGTGGCCGTTGTGCAGACACAGGCGGAAGACGGAAACGAAAATAGTTAAAGGAGCGATGTGATGAACGGACCGGGAACGGCAGGGTGGCTTTCTCTGGCAGCGTTGTGCCTATTGATCAGCGGCGCCTTTTCTCAGGCGACCGCCAACGATGTAGCCGAATATGTCGGCTCAAAAACCTGCGGGGAGTGCCACAGCGACCAGTATGACACTTTCAAGGCCCATTCCAAAAAGGCCGACTCGTACAGCAGTATCCAGCGCATGGCCGGAAAACTGACCCCTGAAGAGCTCAAAACGTGCTACGGCTGCCACACCACCGGATATGGCCGCCCGGGCGGTTTCCAGTCCGAGCAGAAGACTCCCCATCTCAAGGACAACGGTTGTGAGGTGTGTCACGGGCCGGGCAGCCTGCATGTGGAATCCGAAGACCCATCCGATCTGGTTGAAAGCATCACCATCGAGGCCTGCAAGACCTGTCACAACCCGGAACGCGTGGGTGCGTTTAATTTCAAACCGTTGATCTTTGGAGGTGCGCACTGATATGAGCACAACTCAAGCATCCCAATCGAACCAAGAGGTTGTTCGCGGCCGCAAATTGTGGGGCATGGTCCTGATGCCGGTATTCGTGGTTGTCGTAGTCGTGTTGATCGCCATGATCAGCTATAATCTCAGTATGCAAGCCAAGCTGGTGGACGAGCAGGTGGCCCATCAGAACACACGCCTGGCAGACACCATCAACAACGCCATTTTCGATGCCTTGAGTACCGGAGACAACGATGTGGTGCGCGCACAATTCGCCCGCCTGAGCGAAAAATTGCCCGGTGTCAGCATTTTTGTTTACGATTTTCGCGGCAATGTCTCTTTCAGCACGGACACGGCCACGGTCGGAGCGTCCATGTCAAAAGTGCTGCAGGAGACCCAGGCGGCGCGTGCAGTCCAGCGCATGCTGCGTGAGCACACAGCCCCGGCATCCAACGACCGGATCAATTGTGGGGAGGAGACCTACAGCCTTAAGCACTTGCCCATATTCAACCAGCAAAGCTGCTACCATTGCCATGGCCAATCCCAGAAAATCCTAGGCGGCATCACCGTGGCGTCCAGTATCCAAAGCATGCTGGACGGCATGGGTACGACCCGCAACCGAAGCATTGCCATCGGCCTGGCTGGCCTGGTCATCCTAGTGTCATCGATCTACTTCCTGTTCGTATATCTGGTCAATAAGCCGGTTCAGTTGATTCTCGCCCTGGCCCAAAAGCTGCGGCAAGGTGATTTTACCCACCAGGTCACCACCAATCGCAAGGACGAACTGGCACACATCCTGAATCGGCTGAACATGGTGAGCAGCGATATCGGTCAAATATTCAAAAATTTCACCGCCGACAGTGATCAGCTGGCAGACTCGTCCCAGCAATTGGCGCAAATATCAGAGAAACTCAGGATCGAAGCCGAATCCAGTTCGGAGGAGTCAAACAGCGTCGCCGAATCGACCCGCGAGGTCAGTGCAACCATGAACACGGTGGCTGCGGCCATGCAGCAGACGTCGACCAACATCAGCCTGGTGACCACCAGTTCCGACGAATTGTTCAAGACCATCAGCGAAATCGCTCAAAGCTCTGACCACGCCCAAACAATCATCAACAACGGCACCCAACGCTTCACGGATGTGTCCGAGGTTGTCCGGGAATTGGGCACCGCCGCCAAGGAGATCGATGCGGTCACCGACAGCATCAGAGACGTCTCCGAACAGGTGAATCTGCTGGCCCTGAATGCCACCATCGAAGCCGCTCGAGCAGGCGAGGCCGGCAAGGGTTTTGCCGTGGTCGCCCAGGAGATCAAAGAACTGGCCAAACAAGCGGCAACCGCCACCAACGATGCGGATGAAAAACTTCGCTGGATGCAGTCCAAGACCGATGAGACCATCAAGAAAATCCAGCAGATATCAACCATCATGGACGATGCCAGCAACTCGGTGAACACCATTGCCGCCGCCGTGAAGCAGCAATCCGCAGCCACCAAGGAAATCACGGACAACATGACCCAGGCCAGCGGGGGGATTTGCGAAGTCAACGACAGCATTGCCCGCACAGCGCAGGCGTCCGAACAAGTGTCCGACCGGGTGCTCAAGGTTGATGCGTCCACGCAACAGATTCTCTCGGGAAGTGAAATGGTGAACCAGAAAGCATCGGATCTGTCGCAGCTTGCTGCTAGGATCAAAAACACCGTACACAAATTCAAAGTCTGAAGCCCATTCCCAAAAGGAAGACACGGGCTGCTGATTTTCCGTTACCGCTGGCGACAGGGGGCGGAATAGACCCTATGTCCAGCAGTCTGAGGCAAGCGCGCTTGGGTCGCGTCATTGGAGACGGGTTGACCCCGCATATGGGCCTATTGATTGCGAATCTCCTCAAGTGTTTGTTCAAACTGCGCCTGAAACGGGCCACCGAGTAAGATGGCCTGCCTGACCGCGGCCAGGGCTTCGGTTCGCCTGCCCTGATCGATCAACACCTGGGCCAGATTATTAAATGCCACCCCTTCTGAGGGAAACGTGACCGTTGCCTGGCGAAAGACCGCTTCCGCGGATGGCAGATCCCCGGCTTGATATCGGCACACGCCCAGCCCCATCAGCGCGGCCAGGCTGTTGGGCCAGCGATCGCGTGCGGCCTCGTAGCCGCGGGCGGCAATATCCCAACGACCCAACCGCTCAAGCTGGCTGACGGCCTGCAGGTAGCGCGTTTCGGAGGCGTCGGCGGGGAGGCGATCCGGCGGTAGAACCAGCAGCCCCCAGAAATGGCTCCTGGCCCAGGTGCGCTCGAAGGTTTTCAATGAAATTTGTTTGAAGGGTGTCGTGCCGGAATGCAGGATCAGCCTGCTATCCGCGCTCCAACCAATTACCACGGCATAGTGCCAGACCGGATACCAGGACAGCCCCAGGTTCTGCAGCACGACGACGGGATTGCCGGCGGCAATCTCGGCGGTCAGCGACTGTGGGCCGGCGAGCAGGTAGGCGATCCGGTCGTGCCGGCGCACGGCGGCAACCATGGCCGATTGAAGGCTGCCTTTCTTCGAGGCGGTGAAAACTTCGGCCACCAGGTCCTGCGGGGTGACTGCCACACCACTCCATGTCAGGGTCATGGCCAGCGCCGCCGGACCGCACTGGTAGTCTTTTTGAGGAAAGAACGGAACAGTAGTTAACTGGAATCGATCGGGATGCGCTTGGTTGGCCGCCGGAAGCCTGATCTCGGACGGACCCGCACAACTGGTCATGGAGGCTGTCAGCAACAGGAAAATACCAAGCCGCCAACAGAGACCTGAAACAGGCGTTAACCTGTAAAAGCGTGTTACCAACGTATCATTTCTTGACAAAAGGAAAGACGTCTGTGGCTCCGGCAATATCAGTAAAGAGCAGAACCAAAAAGACGATCAACAAAACGATGAGAACTGTCTCAAATGTGCCACCACCGGCAGGCAGTTTCTGCATGTGTTCGGCCAGACTGAGGATTTCCGCGTCCGAAAGCGCATGGGTTCGCAGCATGGCCTCGCTGGGGTCGATGCCCTGATCCACCAGGGCGGCTTTGACCGCTTCCCGGGAGAGGACGTTGTCGACATAGGTGCGTGCGTCGCTGACGCGCCCGGCGTCAAGGATGGCTTCAGTGGTGACCATATTCGCCAGCACGGTATGGAAGGGGGCTACCATCAGAATCATAAAAATCGCCAGCAACCAGCTGACCGGTTTTAAGCTTGCTCTGATCTTTTTCATAGACCACCTCATGTTTGGTTATAAGTTGGTTTCATTAGGCATGACTACGTGTAAATGTCAAGATACCCTAATGGGGATGGCGATCGGTTCGTACCCGATAGTATCCCTCCCATGGTGCTTGGGCGTAGGCGTTAGGCAGGATCAAACCACGACCGCGTATGGAGGCAGATCTTGACCAGCATGAGCATGACCGGCACCTCGATGAGAACGCCCACCACCGTGGCCAGTGCCGCCCCTGAGGAGAGGCCGAAGAGCATGGTCGCGGTGGCAATGGCCACTTCAAAGTGGTTGGATGCCCCGATCATGGCGGCCGGGGCCGCATCCACATAAGGCAGGTTGATCAACCGCGCCAGCCCATAACCCAAACAAAAGATCAGCACGGTCTGCAGGAACAAAGGCACGGCGATCCATAATATGGTCAACGGATTGCCTAAGATGACCTCCCCTTTGAAGGAGAAGAGCAGCACCAGCGTGACCAGCAAGGCGATGATGGTGATCGGGGTGAGCATGTGCAGAAACTGGTCGCTAAACCAGCGTTCTCCCTTGGCGGCAATGATCCACCGGCGTGAAAAGTAACCGGCCACCAGCGGCAGGGCGACGTAGATGCCGATGGACAGCAGCAGCGCCTGCCAGGGGACGGGTAGCCGGCCCACACCCAGCAGAAACCCGCCCAGCACGCCGTACAGCAGCAACATGGTCAGCGAATTGATAGCCACCATGACCAGGGTGAGACCATCGTTGCCCCGGGATAAAAACCCCCATACCAGCACCATGGCGGTGCACGGTGCAATACCCAGTAGGATACAGCCGGCCAGGTAGCTGCGCCACAGGGGCACCGCCAACATCTTGATGCCGTCGACCATGACCACCGTACCGGCACCATGAGCGGCGCCCACGGGCAGATCCAGGCCAAAAGGCATCTTCACCAGGTCCGTGGCATCGGGCCCGATAAAGCCGCGAAAGAGCGTGCCCAGGAACAACAGGGCGATGGCATACATGCTAAAGGGCTTGATCGCCCAGTTGATGACTAAAGTTAAAAACACCGGTCTGCCGCTTTTACCGGCCTTGATCACCTCGCCGAAATCGATCTTGACCATGATGGGGTACATCATGAAAAAAAGGCAAATGGCGATGGGAATGGAGACCACCGGGGCCCCATCGACGGATATGGCCATACCGTCCAGTGTCCGGGCCACAC
>JASFFF010000092.1:0-10216 GCA_050124445.1 Desulfosarcina sp. | reverse complement strand
ACCTGGACGAATTCGCCCGCAGTCTGGAGGCCCGCCCTTTGCCGGGTAAGGAGTGGGCCGACATCCCCGATAACATTACACCGCTGCCGCGGGTCAAACCCGGCCACAAACGGGATGCGCCGCGAACGATAACCTTTGATGAGGTGGATCCGGGCATGGGCGAGGCGGAGGCCCGGCAGGAAGCGTCACGCTGTTTGAACTGTGGGGTGTGCAGCGAGTGCATGGCCTGCGTGTCGGTCTGCGAGCCCAAGGCCATCGACCACACCATGACGGCTGTCGAGGAAACCATCCAGGTGGGCAGCATCATCCTGGCCACAGGCTACGACCTGCTGGACCCGTCTCCTATTAAGCCCTTGGGCTACGGCCGCTACCCCAACGTCTTCACCAGCCTGGAGTTCGAGCGCCTGAGCAACGCCACCGGCCCCACCGGCGGGCGCATTCTCATGCGCGACGAGGCCGGCGGCTTCACCGATCCGCCCCGCAGCGTGGCCCTGGTCCACTGTGTGGGCAGCCGCGACGTCAACCACCACCCCTACTGTTCGCGGGTCTGCTGTATGTACGCCCTGAAGTACAGCCATCTGATCAAGGAGAAGGTCGGCCGGCATGTGCATGTCTTCGATTTCTATATCGACCAGCGCTGTTTCGGCAAAGGCTACGAGGAGTTCTACCGCCGCTGCCAGGAGGAGGGTACGGTCTTCATCCGCGGCAAGGTGGCCGAGATTACCGATCAGGGTGAATCCGAGGCCGAAGCCGGCCGGCTGGTGGCCATTGCCGAAGACACCCTGCTCGGCGAACGGGTGCGGGTGCCGGTGGACATGGTGGTGCTGTGCAGCGCCATGGAGGCGCGAGCCGACACCGCGGCAGTAGGGCGGCTATTCGGGGTCAACCCGGGTGCGGACGGCTTCTTTCTGGAAGAACACCCAAAGCTTGGCCCCTTGAACACGGCCACGGACGGCGTTTTTCTGGCCGGTGCCTGCCAGGGCCCAAAAGACATCCCGGACGCCGTGGCCCAGGCCTCGGGAGCGGCGGCCAAGTCGCTCTCCCTGGCTACCCGCGGAGCAGTGGCGGTGCCGTCGGCCATCAGTTGGATTGATCCGGAAGTTTGCTCCGGGTGTCAGACCTGTATCGACCTGTGCGCCTACGGTGCTATCGAGTACGACCCGAGACGCCAGGTCAGCGTGGTCAACGGCGCCTTGTGCAAAGGATGCGGCAGCTGCAGCACGGCTTGCCCGGCCAATGCGGCCCAGGTCCGGCACTTCCAGGGAAAACAGATTTTTGCCGAGTTGGACGGAATTATGGATGCCTTGGCGGCGGTTGGGTAGAAGGATTCAGAAAAGTACAATGGCCAAAAACCAAAAGCCAAATCATCTGTATACACCTCATCTAAGGTATGGGCACTGGCGGTGGTCTGGATGTTGGATCTTGAAATTTGGCATTTGTTGGTAATTGGAACATAGCGATTTGGGATTTTCGATTGTGTCGAGATTGGTTGTAACCACTTAAAATAGATAGAAAATGGAGACTTCCATGGATCTATTCGAACCTGCCATCATTGCCTTTGTCTGTAACTGGTGCACCTACACGGCCGCCGACCTGGCCGGCACCTCCCGTCTATCCTACCCCAAGAACATCCGTCTGATTCGGGTGATGTGCACGGGGATGGTGGATACCCAATATGTCATCAAGGCGTTTCTGGAGGGGGCCGACGGCGTGCTGATCAGCGGTTGCCACCCCGGCGACTGCCACTACATCAATGGCAACTACAAGGCCCGACGCCGGGTGAAGCTGCTCAAGGAGATCCTGCCCCAGTTCGGCATCGACAGCCGGCGGCTGCGACTGACCTGGATCGGCGCCAGCGACGGCATCCAGTTCGCCGGCATCATGAAGGATCTGGTGGCCCAGACCCGGGAGTTGGGGCCGACGCTTCCTGACCTGAAGATGGTGATCTAATTCCGGAGGGAAATATGACCCAGGCAATTCTCATCGACATCGACAACCAAGACCGGCTTTCCGGCATTCGATCCTTTTTGGCCACGGTCATGGATAAAGCGGGAATCGCCGCCATGCTCGTCCCCACCCGACTGGCCGTAAAGAACCGCATCATGCCGACGCTGGTGTCGGATCCGGCACGACTTGAAGAAGCCGACCCGTTATCGCCGGCCTTTCCGGTTAACGGCGCCCAACAGCTGGCCAGACTCACCCGGCTGCCGGCTGGCGGCAGGCTGGCCGCCGTTTTGCGCCCCTGTGAAATTCGCGCCTTCAATGAACTGGTCAAACTGAATCAGGGCCAGCGAGACGATGTGGTCATCATCGGCATGGATTGCCCGGGCGCCTTGACCAATCAGGATTTTAGAGCCTTCGCCGACGGCTACGAAACCCTCGACCATGCCTCCCGGTCTTTTTTGCAGGCGGCTTTGTCAGGCGCTGACCAGGTGGACATCGCTTCGGCCTGCAGGGCCTGTACCGCGCCGACCCCAGATGGCGCGGACATCGCCATCGCCCTTTTCGGCAGCACTGCTGAAGACGGGCTGACGATCCACGCCCGCACGGAAACCGGCGAAGCGCTGCTGACGGCCTTGGATCTCACACCGTCGACGGGTGCATCGGCGCCGCGCAAAGAAGCCATCGATGCAATCTTGCGGCAACGCAGCCAGTACAGACAGGACCTCTTTGCCAGCGTTGCCGAGGCGGCCGGCAGCATCCAGGGATTGTCCACCTATCTGGCCGACTGCGTCAACTGCTACAATTGTCGAGTGGCCTGTCCGGTGTGCTATTGCACCACTTGTGTCTTTACCACCGACACCTTTCGTCACGAACCGTTTCAATACCTTCAGTGGGCCCGCCGCAAGGGCGTGGTAAAGATGCCCGCCGACACGCTCTTTTTTCACCTGACGCGCATGGCGCACATGAGCTGCGCCTGCGTGGGATGCGGCCAATGCACCAATGCCTGTCCCAATGACATCCCGGTCTCCGACCTTTTCACATTCGTGGCCGAGGGCGCCCAAACGGCCTTTGGCTATGCGGCCGGCATAGATCTATCTCAGGCACCGCCCATGAGCGGGTTCGAAGAGGAGGAGTATGAAGAGGTCGTGGGGATGAGCTAGTTCCGGGTTCCGGGCGCTGCGTTCTGGGTTGGGGGTTTCAGCTTTGGGTCGATGCGCCTATCGGCGCCACGCAGTTGTAGGGGAGAAAAATATGGATCGCAAAATTGGCAGCGCACTGGTCGTGGGTGCCGGCATCAGCGGCATCCGGGCCTCACTCGATCTGGCCCAGATGGGATATCAGGTGATCCTTGCCGACCGTGCCGCGCACATGGGCGGCATCTTGAGCCAGCTGGATTACCAGTTTCCCACGGACCGCTGCGGCATGTGTCGGATGCTGCCCATGATGAATCGGGATGCCGGCATCCAGACCTGTTTGAGAAAGGGGCTTTTCCACGACAACATCGAGATTCGACTGGGCACAACCCTGGCAGCTGTGGAAGGGGAGGCCGGCAAGTTTCAGGTTTCCTTGAACCAGCCCCCCGCCCCCATCGATCCAGAACGCTGCATCGGCTGCGGCTTGTGCAGCCAGGTTTGTCCCATAGACGTTCCCGACGCATTCAACGCCGGCCTCACCCGGCGCAAAGCGGTCTATCTGCCGGTGCCCCACACCATTCCCAATACCTACACCATCGATCCCGGGGCCTGCACCCGCTGTGGCGCCTGTGAACCGGTTTGCCCGACCGGCGCCATTGACCTTTCGGCCATGGGCCGAGGCGCCTTTCGCATCCTGGTCGTCGATGATGAATCGATCGTCAGAAACTCACTGGATGCCTGGCTGGGGGAGGAGGAGGGGTATGCCGTAACCATGGCGGCCTCGGGTGCCGAAGCAATTGAGAAACTCGAATCGGATCCGTTTCACCTCATGCTGTTGGACATCAAGATGCCGGGGATGGACGGGGTGGAGGTGCTGGAAAAAGCCAAGATCCTGCAGCCGGACCTCGAGGTGTTGATGATGACTGCCTACGCCACCGTAGAAACGGCTGTGGAGGCCATGAAAATCGGCGCCATGGACTACCTGATCAAGCCTTTCGAGCCAGAAGCCCTGATCCCCAAAGTTGCGGCTGTGTATGACGCTACCCAAAAGGCCGCCTACCGCAAACAAACCGTTGGCGCCATTGTTCTGGCCACCGGAACGACCTGTTTTGATCCGTCGACCGGGAAAAACCCAATGGGATACGGTATCGTACCCAATGTGGTCACCAGCCTGGAGTTCGAGCGCATGCTCAGCGGCACCGGGCCCAACGGGGGGCGCCTGCTGCGCCCCTCTGATCAACGACCGATTAAAACGGCCGCTTGGATTCAGTGCGTGGGCTCGCGGGATCTTCAATACGCTGCCGACTTCTGCAGCAGCATCTGCTGCATGTTCGCCATCAAGGAAGCCACGCTGGCCCGCAAGGCGGTCGGGACTGACTTTGTGGGCACGATCATCTACATGGATCTGCGTACCTTCGGCAAATCCTTTGAACGCTACAGGCTGCAGGCCCGCGCCGACGGAGGTCTTCGATTTCAGCGGGGCCGGGTCCACTCCATCGCCCCCACCCCCGGCAGCCAGGATGTGGCTATTCGCTGGACATCCGTGAATGGAGCCATCCATGAGGAGCGCTTCGATCTGGTGGTGCTCTCCATCGGCCAGCAGGCCAACCCGCATACGGCCGTCCTGGCCGAGGGTCTGGACGTGGGCACAGATGAATTCGGTTTCATCAAAACCATATCGTTTTCAGAGACTTGCACCCCTAGACCCGGCATTTTCGCCGGTGGGACCCTTACCGGCCCTACCGATATCGCCGAATCGATTATCCGCGCCTCCTCGGCCGCCGTCAACGCCTCGCGGACGATTCACCGGGCCGGGGGCGGTTTGGCCGAAAAAACGGCGGCTCCCAAAACCGGTCGGGACGTGTCCCGCGAGCCGCCCCGAATCCTGGCAGTACTTTGCCGCTGTGAGAACGACGCACAAACGGCGACGGATCTCGACGTGTTGACGGCACGGTTGCAGCAGGACCCGGCGGTTGCCCGGGTGGTGATCAAAGAGCGCCTCTGCACAGCTCAGGGTTGGGCCGACCTTACGGAACTGGCG
Source organism: Desulfosarcina sp. (assembly GCA_050124445.1). Lineage (GTDB taxonomy): Bacteria > Desulfobacterota > Desulfobacteria > Desulfobacterales > Desulfosarcinaceae > Desulfosarcina. The sequence goes on along the minus strand of JASFFF010000092.1, from coordinate 5,098 downwards.
GTCGCCGATGGTAACCGCCTACTGGTGGGCACATGCCGCACCTTTGCCTATGGTAACAAGGCCCGCGGCCTGGCCGCGGCCTTCGGTCTGGATCCGGCGCTGATCGAATCGGTGGCCGTGGATGACCGCCACGGACTGGCCGCGCCTGCTACCCTCGCTGCCATCATGGCCGGCATCTCACGATTGAAGAATGTTTCCTTGGAAGAAGATCAAGGCACTGCCGTCGTCAACCGGGCCCTGGTCGTGGGCGGCGGCACTGCCGGTATGCATGCGGCCCTGGCGGTCGCCGACCACGGGGTAGCCGTGACCCTCGTGGAGGCGTCCGAAAGACTGGGCGGCAACCTGGCCTGGCTTGACCAGACCATCGACGGCACGCCCATCGCCCCCTTTCTAAAAGAAACCACCCAGCGGATCGAAAAACATCCCAAGATCGAGGTGATGACCAACAGCCGCGTGGTCGGCGCCTTCGGCCAGGCCGGGCATTTTTTTTCCACCATCGAGACAGACGGGGAGTCCGCCACGGCCGTGGAGCACGGGGTCGTGATCCTGGCCACCGGCGGCGGCGAGGCCCCCACCGATGCGTATGGCCACGGAACCAGCCGAGCGGTGGTCACCCAGCGGGAGTTGGAGACGTGCATCCATGAGAACCGGATGGACACCGACGGGCTGACATCCGTGGTGATGATCCAATGCGTGGGTTCCCGCGAGGAACCGCGAAATTACTGCAGCCGTGTCTGCTGCCCCACGGCCCTGAAGCATGCCCTGTGGCTGAAAAACCGCCGTCCCGATCTCCAGGTCTACATTCTCTATCGGGATATGATGACCTGCGGCCTGAACGAAGCCTGGTACACCGAGGCACGCAAGCAGGGCGTTCTCTTCTTCCAGTACCGGCCGGACCGCAAACCGGTGGTCAGCATCAAGGCCAGCGATGAGGCACCGGTTTCAGTGCGGCTTGACGACCCCATTTTGGAGGCAACCGTCGAAATTGCCGCTGACCTGTTGGTGCTGGCCACCGGTATCCAGCCGGATTTACCCGAGCCATTGGCTTCGGCCTTCGGCATTGAACGCGATCGGGATGGATTTTTCAAGGAGGCCGATTCCAAGTGGCGGCCGGTGGCGTCCTTGAAAGCCGGGGTCTTTGGTTGCGGCATCGTTTTGTCGCCGCGATCCATTGCCGAAAGCGTGGCCACGGCCGAGGCGGCTGCCAGCCGTGCCCTAGCACTGCTGGCTTCGGATCGGCTGCCGGTTGCCCGGACGACGGCGGTGGTGCGTCACAGCCTCTGCACCCTGTGCCTGAGATGCGTCGACACCTGTCCATTCGGGGCCCGTTTTTTGGACGAAACCGAACAGCAGGTCCTGGTAAATCCGGCCGTGTGCCAGGGGTGCGGCGACTGTGCCAGCGTATGTCCCAATAGTGCATCCATCGTGGAGGGGTTCTCCCATCGAGGCATGCTGGGGGCGATCGACGGGGCATTGGCGATGTAAGTGAAATCTCAAATCAGAATAACAAAGGACCTGATTGATGCAAGCCTTACCGATGACCGCAGAAGCAGCCCATCCGGACCTCGACGCCATTCAGGCCCGCCTGCGCCCGTGTATCCAGTGCGGCACCTGTACCGGATCGTGTCCCAATGCGCCGGAGATGGACCTGACCCCGAGAAAAATGTGGCGCCTGGTAATCATGGGACGCCTGGCCGATGTCATGGCCAGCAGGACGTTTATCCTCTGCTCGGACTGTTACACCTGCACCCTGCGCTGTCCGCGGGGACTGCCCTTGACCGAAGCCATGGAGGGCCTCAAAGGCATCGCCTTTGCCCGACGGGAAGCACGCCATCGCACGAGTCGTCTGTTCTATGAAAAATTCATGCAAACCGTGCGGCATCACGGCCGTCTCCGCGAAATGGCCTTCATGACCCGCTACTTTACGGCCATGAAAAGCCCGCTGGCTCCCCTGCGCTTCGCGCCGCTGGGTATCAAACTGATGGGCAAGGGCAAAGTAGAGATGGGTTTCGGTAAGTCGGCCGCAACGCCCCTGGAGGACCTAATCGATAAGGTGGCAGAGATAGAGCAGACAGCGGCCGCACCCCTCGAGAAGGAGAGTCACGCATGAACTACCTCTACTACCCGGGATGCAGTCTAACCGCCTCGGCTCGTGAATACGACCTGGCCACGCGCACACTGATAACGGCTGTCGGCGGGAATCTGACGGAAATTGACGACTGGACCTGTTGCGGTGCCAGCGCGGCGGCCCCCATCAGCCAATTGCTCTCCCTCTCTCTGAGTGCCCGTAATCTGGCCCTGGCCGAGCAACAGGCCGTCGATAGCCAGATCATGGTGCCGTGCAGTGCCTGTTACCTGAATCTTAAAAGGGCCCAGGAAGCGTTGCGCAGCAATACGGATATTCGACTCAAGATCAATCAGGCCCTTGAGGCAGTCTCGCTTTCTGCCAGCGGCAGTCTGCCCGTAAGACATCTGTTGGATGTGCTGTCAAGCGATATGGGTCCCCGGCAGCTGACCCGATTGGTAAAGCGGTCCCTGTCAGGCTTGACCGTGGCTCCTTATTACGGATGTCAATGTGTGCGCCCTTATGTTGAATTTGACGACCCGGAATTCCCAACCACCATGGAACCACTGATCGAGGCGACCGGTGCAGCCGTTCACAACTGGGAGATGGGCGCCCGCTGCTGTGGGGCCTCCCTGGTGAGCACCCAGCCGGAAGCGGGGTTAAAAAGGGTTGGCGCCATCCTGAAGGCGGCCAAGGGTGCGGACCTGATTGTTACCGTCTGCCCCATGTGTCAGATGAACCTGGAAGCCTGGCAGCATCAGGCCTCGCGCACAGCCGGCCTGGATCTGTCCGTCAGCGTGCTCTATTTGCCCCAACTCCTGGGGCTCTCCGTGGGACTGGACCCGCAAGCATTGGGTCTGAATCTTAACCTGGCCGTTTTAAATCGCTTCTACGAGAAAATAGTACCATGATCCGTTTATTCAACAACCTGCGCAACAGCCTGGCCTCCAAGCTGATCCTTGCCGTGGGCATCGTGCTGCTGATTACCATCGCCACCTGGGCGTTCTTCAACATCCGCTACCATAAAGAGAAGATGATGAGAAATATGGTGGTCGGCACCGACCGGCTCACCACCACCATTCGGCTGGGCACCCATTATGCCATGATGCTCAACGCCCGTGACGAGATCAACCAGATTATCAATAATATTGGCCGCCAGCCCGAAATAAAGAACATCCGCATATACAACAAGAATGGGGAGATCAAATACTCCAACAACCCTGACGAGGTGGAACGGACCACCAACATCAAGGCCGAAGCATGCCATATTTGCCATCGTACCGACCCCCCCATGACTGCTGTGCCGCTGATGGAGCGGACACGTATTTTCGTTTCCGATGCCGGCTATCGGCTGCTGGGGATCATCAGCCCTATCCGCAACGACCCCGGCTGCAGCACCGGTGACTGTCACGTTCATCCCCAAGGGAAAAAAATTCTCGGTGCATTGGACGTGGTGATTTCTCTGCAAAATACCGACCACGATATCTTGATGGAAGAGCGCGGCATCATCGGTCTGGCCGGCTTTGTCTTCTTGATTACCGCGGCGATCATTTTCGTTTTCGTGCTGCGCTTCGTCAACCAGCCCATCAAACGGCTTATCGATGGAACCCGTCAGATTGCCCAGGGCCAATACCCCAGCAAAGTTAAGTTGAAAAAGGCGGATGAATTGGGGCAACTGGCCTCAGCCATCAACCAGATGTCCGACGAGATTGCCTCCAGCCAAAAAGAGCTGAACCAGCAACGAGACGAGTATCAGAACCTATTCGAGCGGGTCCCCTGCTTGATTACCGTTCAGGATCGCAATTACCGGCTGCTGCGCTTCAACCGCGAATTTTCTCGACGGTTTGCACCACAGCCCGGTGATTACTGCTTTCACGCCTACAAAGGCAGAGATGAAAAGTGCGTCTCCTGTCCGGTGGAAAAAACCTTCGCCGACGGCATGTCCCATCAGGCCGAAGAGAGCGGTGTCGACAAAGACGGATCTCCCAAGCATTGGCTGGTGCGGACGTCACCGATCACGGATGCCAACGGCAACATGGTGGCGGCCATGGAGATCTCCCTGGATATTACCCAGCGCCGGCAACTGGAAGTGGATCTCCAACAATCGGAAAAAAAATACCATGCCATTTTCAGCAACATCCCCAACCCGGTGTTCGTGTTGGATATGGAAAACTTCACCATCATGGATTGCAACCAAAGTGTTAATGCCGTTTACGGGTTCACGGTGGAAGAAATGATCGGTCGATCCTTTTTGACCCTGTTCGCTCCGGAGGAACAGGCGCATTACGGGGAGATGATCACGACCCGTTCGGTTATCAATCAGGCCCGCCATCTGAATCGCGACGGCAGGGGGTTGTTTGTCAACATCCGCATTTCGCCATCGGAATATTCCGATAAGAAGGTGTTTCTGGTTACCACCAGCGATATCACCAAGCGCCTGGAGGCCGAACAGCAGTTGATCCAGGCCAGCAAGATGGCCACCTTGGGTGAGATGGCCACCGGTGTGGCGCATGAGTTGAACCAACCGCTCTCGGTGATTAAAACCGTGAGCAGTTTCTTCATTAGAAAGCTCAATGCAGCTGAGCCCATTGCCCCCGACACGCTTTCAACCATGCTGGTCAAAGTGGACGGCAACGTCGATCGGGCCACCCGGATCATCAACCACATGCGGCAATTTGCCCGCAAATCGGATATGAAGATGGAGCGTGTTCAGCTCAATCACGTGTTGAAAAGCGCCTTTGAGATCTTCAGCCAGCAACTCAAGGTTCGCGGCATTCAGGTGGTATGGGACATCCAGGATCCGCTGCCGCGAATCCATGCCGATCCCGGTCGTCTGGAGCAAGTATTTATCAATCTGCTGCTCAACGCGCGCGATGCCATTGAAGCCAGGTGGGGTGACCAGCCGACAGATAACGAAGCCGAGGAAAAGATGATCCGCCTGTGGACAGGCATCCACGATCGCTGGGTGGTCAGCCGTGTATGCGATACGGGTACAGGCATTCCGGAGAACTTCGCCGAAAAGATCTTCGAACC
>JASFFF010000091.1:0-10239 GCA_050124445.1 Desulfosarcina sp. | reverse complement strand
GGGCCGCCCTGCCCATATGGATCGATTTTATGTCGGCCACCCAACGCGAGCCAACCGCATCCTATTTTGATATCCCGGACAACATGAGCAGGGTCGCGATGGATCCGATGACCGGTCTCGCGGTCGGGAGCGACCATCGGCCGGCGGTGCAGGCGCTCTTTGTCGATGGCACCGAGCCGCAACGGCGATAATCACCTACCGCCATATAGGACACTTATCGCGGGCGGTTAGCCACCGGAGTGCGTGGGGAGGTTGATTTGGCGCCTTTCGGGATCGGTCTGTTGACGATAAAAGCTGGCCGTGTGGCCGACCATACCCACCACCTGACCGGCCACCGATGAGGCTATCTGTTGGATCAAGGCCAATTTCTTCTCTTTATCCTTGACTTCCAGAAATTTGATTTTGACCAGTTCATGGCGCTCCAGGGCATCATTCATGGCATCAACCAACGACCGGGTAATTCCTTTTTGGCCCACGTAAACCAGCGGTTTAAGGGAGTGGGCCAAACCGCGCAGATATCTTTTTTCAAATCCTTTTAAGGTGTCCATGCAGTTTTACGCTATCGGCGCCGCATCCGCTTGCGGATGATTGCCACATGAGCGGACATGTCACCCACCTGTTGCTTGATTTCGGCGACATTGGCGTCCGTGCTGATGAGAATGCTTTCTACGGAATCGACGTCCGAACTCAGCTTCAGGCTGGTCTGATTGACCTGTTGAACCACACTGTTCAGATAGAACAGGAAGCCGGTAACCCCGATCATCCAGACGGCCATCGTGTACACTTTCCACTCTTTTTTGATGTGGGCGGCAATTGTCTGCATCCTTTTCCCTCTTGCGTTGCCTGTTGTCCGACACCCCTGATCGTTTTTCAAGGCGCTGTTGCCTTCACGGCGGCGATTATGCCTGCCGATTTCGATCAGGTATAAATCAGGTTTAGATTGATCGGTGGATACTTGCTCACGCCGGGTTTGGGCAGCACGTGCTGCCCCCCGACGCTGAGCCAGTTGACATCGGGGTTGATCTCCCTCAATTTGCCGTCATCCGGCGGGCGTGAATGATCGGTATAGGCGTAGGTCGCTTGGAAGATGCAGACGCTGTAGCGTCCCTTTTTGGCGATGACGTAATTCTGCTTGAACGTCCGCGGCGGCATTTGCTGTGACTCGGCGATATGGCGCAGTTCATCGTTTGAAAATCGAACCAATGCCGCCTTGGAGACGCCGCGTTCGGAGATCCGATACAGGGCACGGGATTCGCTGCTGCCTGCATATACCGTTGAAATGCAGGGGATTCGTTTCAGGTACTGGGCCGCCACCATGGCAGCCGTGCGCCGGCCGCCTACCATGACCGGCATGCCGTAGTATTCGAAAAGCTTGCGCTGGGCCAGCTCGGCGTACTTGTCTCCCTTTTCATACAGATCTTTGGAGATATAGCGAAGACTCTGAACCAGGTCCTCGGCCGCTTCGGCGATGGGCCAGTCGATTCTCACGTGATAGTGGGTCAAGCTATAGCGGTTGATCGCTCGGGTTGTGGGGTCCCGCTGGATCAGCAGCGCATAGTCCACCGGCAGCAGTAGATTCAAAAAGTCGTAAAACTGAACCGAGTCCAGATATTTATGGGTCCGGTCGAACTTCTCGGGCAGGGGCAACGCCTTGGACTGCAGCAGGTTGGTTTTGGTCGGTTTGTTGACATCGAAAAAGCGGATATACTTCTTGTGCGCCGCGGGAATGACATCCTCCACGAAAAGCACCAGAAACGTTTTCTGGCTCTCGTATTCAATGCCGGGAATCCTGGCGCGCGGCTTCAGCTCCCTTTTCTCGATGAATGGATAGGGCAGTTTGTTTTCGGTAAACTGCCTGTATGACTGGATCAGGGCATAGTTGAGCATGTACTGGTCCAGTTCGTCTCTAAGCAATTCGTAATAAGAACGCCGTAGGCGGTTAAATTGACTGAGTTCTTCTCTTACGCTCCAGAAGGCCAAGGCGACTCCCCTCGGGCGGGTTGGGGTTTAGAGACTGCGGCAGATGCTGCGGATAGAATTGTTATTGCTAATTAACACAAATGCCTACGGCGGTCAACGGTCGCTGTCGGTTTTTCGGTTCGCCCGCTCCAGCCAATGGTAAATTTTATCCCGATACTTGATGCTTACATATGCCACCAGCAGCGTCACGCCTAAAACCACGGCAAATACGGTATAGTTCTTGTTGAACAGAAATTCTCCCTGAAGACTCAGCATCAGTGTACCGGGCATTCTGCCGATCGAGGCAATCACTAAAAACACATTGCGTGGAATCGCGGTAAGGCCCAAAAACAGGCATAAGTAGTCTTTGGGAAAACCGGGGAACACAAACAAGATGAAAAGAACGATGACGCCCTGCCGTTTTACCAAATGATCGAAACGTTCCAGTTTATCAGCCGGAATCCACCGTCTGACATAGTGGTGGCCCAGATAACGCCCGATGGCAAAGTTGATCCAGGAGCCCAGGGTCAATGCGAGGCTTGAGTAAACAAACCCCTTGAATGCGCCAAAGAGATAACCGCCGATAAATCCGGTGGCCTCGCCAGGCACCGGCGCCAAAATGACCTGCAGCACCTGCAGCGCCATGAAGGCGACCGGAGCCATGTTGCCAAAGGCGGCGATGAACTGCTCGACCTGATCGCGGTCGGCAATCCACCGGTAGGCCGTCATCAATCCGCCGGCGATTTCATGGCGAAACACCACCACCAGCACCACGCCCAACAGGCAACCGGCAGCCCAATACCATTTTGGGGTGATTCTTTTTTTTAACGGTTCATTCGGGATAATCGATTGCCTTTCGCGTGGCGGTAGTACACGTGGATGGGCATTATCGGTCGGTTAACGCAGCCACGCCAGGCAGAACCTTGCCTTCCAAAAATGCCAGAGACGCGCCGCCACCGGTGGAGATATGCGTTATGCGATCGGCCAGGCCGGCCTTCTCGACGGCCGCTGCCGAATCGCCGCCCCCGATAACGGATATGGCGCCTCGTGCCGTAGCTGCCGCCACCGCTTCGGCCACGGCATAGGTACCACCGGCTGCGGCGTCGATTTCAAATACGCCCATGGGGCCGTTCCAAACAATGGTTTGGGCCCGGCCCAAAACAGCTTCGAAGCGCTTGACGGAGGCAGGACCGATATCAACGCCGATACCGTCTTCGGCGATGGCATCGGACGCCGTAGCAACCAGGGGGCCGATGGCTCTGGAAGCAACATCGAAATGGTCGGTGCACATGCAGTCTGCCGGAAGAATCAGTTTTTGGCCGCCTTTGTCCAACAGGGATCGTGCCAGGTCGACCTTGTCCGCTTCCATCAGTGATTTCCCGACTGGCAGGCCGTTGGCCTTGAAAAAGGTATAGGCCATGCCACCACCGATGATCAGGTGATCCACCTGTGGCAGCAGGCTGTCGATGACTTCAATCTTGCCCGAAATCTTGGCTCCGCCGATAATGGCGGCATAGGGGCGCTTGGGCTGCTGCAAGGCTTCTCCCAGGTAGGTGATCTCCTTTTCGATAAGCAGTCCCATGGCACACGGTTCAATGAAACGGGTGACGCCTACGGTAGATGCGTGGGACCGATGGGCCGTGCCGAAAGCATCGTTGACGTAAATGTCAGCCAACCCGGCCAACGCCCGGGCGAAGGTCTCGTCATTGTCCGTCTCAGCCTTGTGGAAGCGCAGGTTTTCCAACAAAAGCACGTCTCCTGGCGACAGGGCCTCTACAGCTGCTCGTGCGGCAGGTCCGACACAATCATCGGCAACGGCCACGGGTCGGTCAAGCAGCCGTTCCAGGGCGACAGCGCATGGTTTCAGGGAGAGCTCCGTCATCCGCTGACCTTTGGGACGCCCCAGGTGAGACATGAGAATCAATTTGCCACCGCCCTTGAGGATATGCCGGATGGTGGGTACGGCGGCACGCAGCCGCTTGTCGTTGGCCACGCGCCCGTTCTCCAACGGAACGTTGAAATCGACCCGCATGAGCACCCGGCGGCCCGTGAAGTCAAGATCGGAAATGGTCAATTTGGCCATTGTATTCTCCTTTTAAGGCAACGTGATCGGACAGGCGCCATGGGGTGCGTTGGCGTGCCCAAGTAGGGCTAGGGTTTTTATTTGCGTCGCTTTAACGCGTTGAGGGCCTTTTTGCGCGACCAGCGCTCAAAAAAACCCACCATGCCGGAGGCGTAGGCGCGATCCACCATCTCTTGACGAACGGTGATGCCACCTTTTTCCGACATGGCTTTTCTCAAACACTCGGTCTTGTAACTGCACGGCATGCAGCTTTCCGGAGTCTGCCGCAACCCCTCTTCTCCCTCAGGGAAGACCGTCTCAAGATCTCCGTAGCAGGGGGGGAATTTCTTTTGGTTCACGGTCATGGGTCTAGCCTCATAGAGCCGTCGTTGCATCCTGCCAGTCAACGGCCACCCGTATGGCGGATGGATTGAATGCTTGCGGTTGGCAGCGGATGCAACGCACCGGCTTTGAAAACAACCATGCGTCTATCCCATCGATTCGCCTGCATCGACGGCAGCGCTTATTCTGGCCATGTGGCCGTTGTCGGCAAAACTGAAGTAGCCTTCAGCTCCGATAATCAAATGCTCATGGACGGTGATCCCCATCAATCCGCACGCCTTGACCAGTTTTTGGGTGATGGCCAAATCGTCCGACGAGGGCGACGGATCCCCTGAGGGGTGGTTGTGGGCGAAAATGACGGCCGCGGCCGAATGGGCCAGTGCGGCTTCGACCACCTCCCGCGGATAGACCGCACTGGCAGTCACCGTTCCAGTGAAAAGGGTCTCGTCAGCGATCACCCGGTTTTTGGCATCCAGGTAGATGGCCACGAAACACTCCTTTTTTTTATCACGAATGGTGTGATTGAGGTAGTCGAAAAGCGCCTGTGAATGGGTAAGGACCGATTTGCCCGTGATATGCCGTTGAAGGTAGCGCCTTGAAACGGCCGGAACCAGCTTCAGGCCAAAAAGGTTGATCCGCCCGATACCCGGCACCTGACGAAGCTCGGCGGGTGCTGCATCGAGCACCCCCTGCAGCGACTTGAAACGGTTCAAGGCCGCCTTGGCCGCCGCCTTGCAGTCTTTGCGCGGCGTGCCCAGCGTCAGCAACAGCTCAATGACCTCATAATCCTGGAATCCGTCGAGTCCGGTGTCGAGAAAACGATCACGCAGCCGCTGGCGATGACCGGCACCTTTGTGCGACTTATTTTGGCGGTTTTGTTTCAACCGTGCAACTCCTATGGGGTGGTCCCATCCCGGTTAAGGCGGAAATAACAATCAACAAGCACCAATTTCCAAATAAATGCCAAATTACGATATCCACGTCTCAAAAGGGGTCAAGACCAACGCTTGATTGTCAATTTGATCTCTCACTTGTTGTGGATCAAACATTCTTTTGAACGATCATCATGTTTGGCGTTTGGAATTTGGAAATTGTGATTTATTTGTTATTTTATCCTTTTTGGTGATTGTGATTTAAGCGATTGTCGAGACGATCGGATGGACAATCGCTCAGGTTTCGTCCAGCTCCTGTTTCAAGTCCCTTGTCATCAACGAATAGAGGGCCGTCCGTGGATCCAGATCGTCATAAAGCACATGATAGACGGCGTGGGAGATGGGCATGTCGACACCCACCTTGCGGGACAGGTTGTATACCGATCGGGCCGTTTTGACGCCTTCGGCCACCATATGCATGTCTGCCAGCAGGTCCTTGAGTTTTTTGCCTGCACCGATTTGTTTGCCGATGGTGTGGTTGCGGCTAAGGTCACCGGTGCAGGTCAGAATCAAGTCGCCTGCACCTGCCAGACCGGTAAAGGTCCTGGGCTGGGCCCCCAAGGCCAGCCCCAGCCGTCGAATCTCGACCAGACCACGGGTAATCAATGCAGCACGGGTATTGAGCCCCAAGCCAAGACCGTCGATCACCCCGGCTGCAATGGCAATCACATTTTTTACTGCAGCACCCAGTTCGGCACCAATGACGTCGTTGATGGTGTACACACGGAAATAGGGCGTCGCAAAGGCTTGCTGCACCAGCAAGGCCGTATCGGCGCTGCTTGAGGCAACCGTCACCAAGGTGGCCATTTTGCGTGCCACCTCTTTGGCAAAGCTGGGTCCGGTAAGCACGGCCAGCCGGTCGGCGGCCACGTGGGGGATAACCTCCCCCAATACGCCGGTCATGGTAAGATGGGTTTGGTTTTCGATCCCCTTGGAGGCGCTGACCAAGACGGCATGCGGACCGATGGCCGTGCCGCAACGCTCCATCGTTTGTCGGGTGACATGCGACGGCGTCACCACCAAAATCAGGTCCTTGCCGGCCACGACCGACTCCAGATCGCCGGATGGATAGAGGTTGTCCGAGAGGATAATTCCGGGCAGAAAGCGTCGGTTTTCCTTCTTCTCGACCATCTGGGCCATAACGTCGGCTTCATAGACCCAATGGTCCACGGCAAATCCTTTTTCGGCCAGCAAGTTGGCCAATGCCGTTCCCCAGCTGCCGGCACCCACCACGCCGATGGATACGGTTGCGACATCCTCATGTAAGTGCATGCTGTCTATTCCTCGGATCGATCACCTGGTCCCTGCGCGCCATTTTCCGAAGGGCCGCCACCATTATCGGATTCAGCCAGTCCGGCTGCGCTGACCACGCGCTCGCCGGGTGCTAGATCGATCAGGCGCACGCCCTGGGTGTTGCGGCTGATTACCGACGTGCCGGATGCGGGGATGCGAATCAGCTTGCCCGTGTCGGTCACCAGCATCAAGTCGTCCTCGGCGTGCACCAAAATGATATTGACGACCGGGCCATTGCGGTGGCTGGTTTTAATGGTGATCACCCCTTTGCCGCCCCGACGGTGAATGGGATACTCGTCGATGGAGGTCCGTTTGCCGAAACCATTCTCGGTAACGGTAAACAGGGTTTGACCATGCTGCAACACCTCCATGCCCACAATGCGGTCGTCCGGAGCGAGGCTCATTCCGCGCACCCCACGGGCGGTCCTGCCGGTGGGACGGATGTCTGACTCATGGAACCGAATCGATTTTCCGGTGGCCGTTCCCAAAAATACATTCTGGGTCCCGTCGGACAGCTTCACCGCTATCAGCTCGTCCCCTTCGGCCAGTCCCAGAGCGATAATACCGCCGGTCCGGGGGCGACTGAAGGCCATCAAATCGGTCTTTTTTACCGTCCCCTGGCGGGTGGCCATGAGCACGTGCAGGCCCGGCTCGAACTCGGGCACGGCCAGAACGGCGGTCATGCGCTCGCCATGGATAAAATCCAGCAGGTTGACGATGGCCTTGCCCCGACTTTGGCGACCAGCCTGGGGAATATCGTAGACCTTGCACCAGTATACCTTGCCCAAATTGGTAAAAAAGAGAAAATAGTGATGGGTGGATGCCACGAACAGATGGGTGACGTAGTCCTCCTCCTTGGTGCCCATGGCGGTCTTGCCTTTGCCGCCCCGCCGCTGGCTTTGATACAAGGTAATGGGATTGCGCTTGATGTAACCGGTGTTGGTGATGGTCACGACCATGTCTTCTTCGGCGATCATGTCCTCGATGGTCAACTCGCGGGTATCCGTCAGGATCTCTGTGCGCCGCGCGTCGCCGAACTCGCCTTTAAGGATATTCAGCTCATTTTTAATGATGCCCAGCACCAATTGCTCACTTCCCAAAATCTCCTTGAAGCGGGCGATATCCTTTTTTACGGTCTCGTATTCTTCGACGATCTTCTCCCGCTCCAAGCCGGTCAACCGTTGCAGGCGCATGTCCAAAATCGCCTGCGCCTGGATGACGCTGAGGTCAAAATTCTGCACAAGGCGCTCCTTGGCCTCCGCCGGGGTCTTTGATTCACGTATCATTTTGACCACGGCATCCAGGTGGTCCAGGGCCACCTTCAACCCTTCGAGAATGTGGGCCCTGGCCTCGGCCTTGTTCAAGTCAAAGCGCGTACGCCGGATGACGATCTCTTTGCGGTGCAGTACGAAGTTCTCCAGAATCTGCTTCAGATTGAGCACCTGGGGACGGTTTTTGACAACCGCGAGGAGGATGATTCCAAAGCTGCTGGCCATCTGGGTATGTTTGTACAGCTGGTTGACGATGACGCCGGCCATGTGGTCTTTTTTTACGCCCATGGCAATGCGCATGCCCCGCCGGTCGGACTCGTCGCGCACAAAACGCAGGCCTTCGATAACTTTGTGCTTCATCAACTCGGCGATTTTTTCGATCATGCGCGCCTTGTTCACCTGATAGGGGATTTCGGTGACCACAATGGTCTCCTGGCCGCTTTTCTTGTCTGTTTCTGTGGTCACCCGTGCGCGCATGCGAACAATGCCCCGGCCGGTCCGATAGGCGTCCCGGATGCCCTCGATGCCGTGGATGACCCCGGCGGTGGGGAAATCCGGCCCGGGAATGTGGGTCATCAACTCGGCACAGGAAATCGACGGGTCGTCGATCAATGCCTTGATGCCTTCGATCACCTCGGAAAGGTTGTGGGGCGGGATGTTGGTGGCCATGCCCACGGCAATCCCCGACGACCCATTGACCAGCAACGCGGGGAACTTGGCTGGCAGCACCGCCGGCTCGGTGAGGGACTCATCGTAGTTGGGAACCGCATTGACGGTCTCTTTGTCCAGATCCTCGAGCATCTCATGGGCCAGGCGCATCATGCGGACTTCCGTATAGCGCATGGCGGCGGCCGGATCGCCATCGATGGAGCCGAAGTTGCCCTGGCCATCCACCAAGGGATAGCGCATGGAAAAATCCTGGGCCATACGCACGATGGTATCGTAAACGGCACTGTCTCCATGGGGATGATATTTTCCGATCACGTCCCCCACGATACGGGCCGACTTTTTGTAGGGTTTGTTGTAATCGTTTTTCAGTTCCCGCATGGCGTAAAGCACGCGGCGATGAACGGGTTTGAGCCCGTCTCGCACATCGGGAAGCGCCCGGCCGATGATCACGCTCATGGCGTAATCGAGATAGGACTTTTTCATCTCCGCTTCGATGCTGATTTCGGGGCTTTGCAAAGCGTCGATCACGTTATCGCTCATGGTTGACGATCATCTTTCTGAGACCAACCCGGCAGTTGACGGATCACCGGTTCATGGCGCGTGCCGAGCGGGTCAGTGTTGGGAGTTTTCAATTAATTTCTGGTAACTGGCATGATAGATATTGGTCAAGGTGAGAAAAGCGGTAGCAATCAGCGGACCGTAAATGATACCGAGTAGACCGAAAATCTTGAGGCCGCCGACGATGGACAGAAAAACGACCAGCGTATGCATTTGAACCCGTTTCCCCACCACCCGAGGCTTTAAGATGTATTCCACACCGCCGGACAATAGCAAATAAAAAAACAAACAGAACAGACTGGCGCCGACACGTCCTTTCAGAAAAAGAAAGATGACCGTGGGGATAAACACCACCCCGATGCCGATAATCGGCAAAAAGGCCAACAAAGACATGATCACACCCCACAAAAATGCCGATTGCAGCCCCAACAGCCAAAACACCAGGCCCCCGGCAATACCCTGAATGACCCCGCACAAACCGTTTCCCACCAGGATGGCGCCGGCCATGTCATTGAATCGATCGATCAACTGAATATCCTGCTCCTCGGGCAGCGGTGACAGATCGATGAGAAACTGTACCAGCTTGGGTCCGTCGATGAGCAGAAAGAAGATCACCAGCAGCATGAGGAAGAAGCTGGCCAGGAAATTGAGCGTGTTGGAGGCGATGGCCCGGGCCTGGTCGTAAAGGAAGAGGCCCACCGCCCTGCCGATGCCGGAAATGGTGTTATTGAGCTCTTCACCCGTGACGGCAATATCCAAATTAGAAAGCAGCGGGTTGATGCGCGCCAACAGGGCGCTGTTGGTAAAATGGGTGTTGATGAAATTGGAAAGCGCGGGGCTTCTGGCCAGCTGCACCAATTCAAAGGCCTCTTGGGCCAATACCCCCACAAAGAAAACGATCGGTATAAACAAGATAAAAAAAATCAGCAGGCAGGTGATCAAGGAGGCCACACCGGGACTGATCTTGTTGTGGGCTGCCAACGGTCGGTAGATCGGGTAAAAAGCGCCGGCGACGACAGCCCCCAGCACGATAATCGAAAAAAACGGCGACAACAACCATCCCATCAATGATATGGAAATCAGAAAGCAGGCCAGAAAAAACCACAGAATCATATTTTGGGAGGTCCGGTCCTCCATGACGCCTCCAATAATC
>JASFFF010000090.1:0-10248 GCA_050124445.1 Desulfosarcina sp. | reverse complement strand
TATTCACCTGATGTCGCTAGAAGCTCAGCCATGGATGCCTCCTTTCGCTGGTACCCTATATTTACTCAATGATAAGAAGCCATCGACGTTTGTAAATTGCCCCGATTGTCGAGCCGGCGAATCATCAGCGTTTCTTTTTTCGGTCAATCACGGTATGGTTGCCTTGAGGCCAGCTTAATGTTGCCAATCGATTTATTCTCAAAACAGTTGATCAACAGGAAAAAATAATGGGCAAGACTCTGGAAACCGCCAATCTGGCCGTTTTCTGCGACTTCGAGAACGTGGCCCTTGGCGTGCGGGATGCCCGCTACGCCCAGTTTGATATTAATAAGGTATTGGAGCGGCTGCTGCTCAAAGGCAGCATTGTGGTCAAGAAGGCATACTGCGACTGGGAGCGCTACAAAGAGTTCAAGTCCGCCATGCATGAAGCCGCTTTTGAACTCATCGAGATTCCTCACATACGCCAGTCCGGTAAGAATTCGGCCGACATCCGCATGGTCGTGGACGCACTGGACCTGTGTTACACCAAATCGCATGTGGACACATTCGTGATCATCAGTGGCGATTCAGATTTCTCGCCTTTGGTGAGTAAACTGCGTGAGAACAATAAAAACGTAATCGGTGTCGGAGTGAAGAACTCGAGCTCCGATCTGTTGATCGCCAACTGCGACGAATTTATTTACTATGACAATTTGGTGCGCAAAAAGAAAAAGGCCAAAAAGCATGCCCGCAAAGCGCCGGCCAAGGGCGGCCGCGCAACGGTTGCCGAGGTGACCAAGGATGCCGAAACGCTGGTCCAGGAAGCCCTGGATCTGGTGATGGAAACCCTGGAGGCGCTGGCCGAGGAGCGCGGATCGGAAAATAAAATCTGGGGGTCCATGGTCAAACAGACGCTCAAGCGCCGGCGTCCGGGCTTCAACGAATCCTACTATGGCTTCCGTTCTTTCAAGCGTCTGCTGGATGAAGCCGCCAGCCGCGGTCTGATGGAGTTGGAGCCGGATGAAAAGTCGGGAGGCTACATTATTCGCAGCTTCCAGTCGGAGGACTGATTTGCCGGCCGGTTAACAGGGCGGCGCGCTTATTCTGTTAGGCCCAGGAACGCCATGAGATTCGATTTGGAGAGGTTTTTAGACACCACAACCAATTTCTTCTCCCGGGAAAGCCGTTTGATTCGGTATTCAATTCGATGGGCCAAGCGTTTTGGGCCCACGCGGCAGCTGTAGGCCAAATCGACGGGTGCAAATGAACGCGTAAATCGCGCTGAGCGCCTTCCGGCTGCCTTGTGTTCGGCCACCCGTCGATGCACATCCATGGTAACACCGGTGTAGAGCGCGCCGTTGCCGCAACGCAACATGTAGACAAACCACACATTTGTCTGGTGCATGGAAACAGAATCCTCGGTTACGCTTTCAGGGGCGCCCTACCAATTGCCGGCCAGATGCGCAGCAAACCGAAGATCGCCCGAATGGCGATCCATAGGCCGGTGATCCACCAGATGCCCGTAAGCAGGACCGGACTCCCTTCTCCAATTGCCCAAAGGCCCATGATGCCACAGAGCGTGGCCAAAAGAACCACATTCCTCAGGTAGCGAAAGTCGCCGGTCCCCCAGTGTATACCGTCGGTTACAAAGGCCAGCGCACCGATTGGCTGGACCAGGGCCGCGGCCGTCCAGGCCGGGAAAAACAGGGCCAGGGCCGAAGGCGGGACAAGTAGGGCTGCGATTACGTGGCGCCCGCCCAGCATGGCGGCCGCCAGCACCACGCCTACCAGCCCACTCCACCCGCAAACAAATCCGGCCACCCGGCGCGCATTGCCTATCTGTCCGGAACCCACGAACCAGCCGATCAGGCTTTGAGCGGTAATTGCCGAGGCGTCTAAAAAAAGGGCCGTAAAAACCCACACCTGGCGGATGGCCTGGTGAGCCGCGCCAGAATCGGGTCCCAGCCGTGTGGCCGCACGCGTGGCCAACAGCAGGAAAACGATCAGCATACCCGTACGAACAAACATATCTGTGCCCACGTTCAGCAACCGTCGGACATCGGTTAGCTGTATCTGCAGGGTCATTCCCAGCCGGCGGTAGACCCGACCGACGGCCCACCCGGCGCCAAGCCACTGGCTGACGGCACTGGCTATCGCGGCACCGCCGATGCCCATGGCCGGCAGCGGTCCCACACCGAAGATCAGCAGCCAGTCCAGAACGATATTCATGCTATTGACGCCAACGGCAATCAGCAGGGGCATCCGCATGTCCTGCAGGCCGTATAGCACACCAAACGCGGTGAGGGTCAACAAGACGGCAGGGGCGCCGCAGGCCCGCAATTGGATGTAATGTACCGCCTCCCGGTGAACCGCCCCGGAAGCCCCCATGGCCGTTGCCACCGGTGCCGAAAAGAGCCATGCCACAAGCATCAACAGCAAGCCGGCACCCAGGGCCAGGATCAGGGCCAGCGAACCGATGCGGATTCCCCGCGACATCTCCCGGCGTCCCAGCGCCTGAGATACCTCGGTCTGGCTGCCCACGCTTAAGAAGTTGAAGATCCAGAACACGCCCGAAAGGACCATGGTGCCTACACCCAGGGCGGCCAGTGCGTTGGATCCCAAGCGGGACACGAAGGCCGTATCCACCAGGCCGGTCAGCGGCTCGGCAACCAGGGAAAAAAGTACAGGCACCCATAGCGAGAAAATCGTCTGCCAGGGGGCGTTTAGAAAGGCGGCTGATTTGGCGACTGCGGTCATTGGCGGATGTTGGTCTGTGGGTGCGGGACTGAATTGATCGGCCAACGTCCTTATGAGCCCATTGCTTTCGGTTTTCAACCATTAATGCACAGATGCCACGGCAATCATCGCATCCACGCGTCAGGTGAAAATCAGGTCAAAGCCAGTGGCCGCACAATCAAGCTGCCCGTTTTGTGGCTGGCCACTGACTCGGTCGCTGGATGCAACCCGCAGGGAGCGACCCAATGTATGGGGTTTTTCAGTGCGTCCTTGCACAAACAGGCCGCGTCGAGGCGAAAACACCCGTTTGCCTGCCTTGACGCCCTTGTTACGGCTGCCCATATTTGGATTAAAGAAAGGGAGGACAAACCATGAAAACAATGCGATTGTTGCTGGTCGGGGCCAGCTTGCTGATCCTGTCAGGCTGCCAGTCCATGCCGCCGATACACACCGTTGATCGAGTCGATCTGCAACGCTTCATGGGCGACTGGTACGTCATTGCCAACATACCCACGTTTATCGAGAAAGACGCCTACAACGCGGTGGAATCCTACCGGCTGGCCCCAGACGGGACCATCGAGACCACCTTCCGCTTCAACAAGGGCGGCTATGACGGTCCGGTCAAAACGTATACGCCGCGGGCGTTTGTACGCGATGAGGCGTCCAGGGCGGTATGGGACATGCAGTTCATCTGGCCCTTCAAGGCCGAGTACCGTATCGTATATCTGGCACCGGATTACAGCACCACCGTCATCGGTCGCACCAAACGGGACTACGTCTGGATCATGGCCCGCAGACCGGTCATCGCCGATGACGATTACCGGCGAATTCTGCAATTTCTCGAGCAGCAGGGTTACGACATCGGCAAGGTTCAGAAAGTGCCGCAACGGACCAATGTCTGACAATCGGCCAGGCCTGGTGGCCGTGACGGCAGTACATATCGAGACTGTTCTTATTGGCGGTCATAGCGCCACTGCCGCTTGACCACCTCCCTCAACGCCGTTTTCCCCGCATCACTCAATCCCAAGCGGTCAATATCCTTCGGGAACTGTCCTTTGTTGCCGTATCCGCCGACATAGCCATTGAGACGGGCGACCGCCGTGGAATCGACGAAATCGTGATGCTGCGGATAAATGCGTGTCATTTCTGCATTCAAACGGTAGTGCTGTTTGAGAAGATACTTCTGGTGGTAGTCCTCGGCCATGGTAAAGCTGCGCAGAGGCAGTACGTCGGTTTGAACCGTCTGGCCGATTTGTTGCGCCAAGGCTGCCTTGGATTCGAGCGCCAGCTGACGCTGATTGTCGTCGCTATAGAATATGGCCCGCATGTATTGGCGGGATCGGGACCGGCCGGTTGGCTTGTGACTTTGCCAAAAGACCGTCAGCAATCGGCTGTAGCTGATGCGCTGAGGGTCGTAATCGACCTGGACCGTTTCCGTGTGGTCACCGATATGGTGGTAGGTTGGATTGGCCTGATGGCCGCCGGCGTAACCCACGCGGGTGCGAATGACGCCTTCGATCATCCCGAACTGGGATTCGATACCCCAGAATCACCCCAAACCAAAAGAGGCGGTTTGGTGAACGGCTGGTGCCGTCCTATCGATGATCGGGATATCTGCCGTTTCGGTGGGAGTTTGATAAGCCAGGTTCATGGATGCCTCCGTGGGTTTCGAATCGCGTTTTTGCTCTGCCGCTGCTGCCTGATCCAGAATCCCCGGCAGCCACAGGACACTTAAGCAAAATAGGCACCATATGCCCCATCGGTAGTCTTTTCTTTGCATTGTTGCGGCCCTTTCCTGCCGGCGATTCGGCTTCGCGCAAGCAAGCGCCAGCCGATCCAATCAGTCATGGGAACATCATAAGCACGAATTGACAAGCGTGCTGTAAAGATTGAATAAAGATTGCAGGCTTTGCTAGGGGGAGCATGAAAAAGCAGGCGGACCGGGACATGCACGGCGCCACGCGGCGGGATCGTCCCTATCGCACGCTCTCGTATCCATGCAACAACCCATCTCTGGAAAAAACGATTTGCCACAACTGGTTCCTGCGGGACCGAAAAGCGCCGGCACACAGCAATAAGTAGTAAGTCCACATGCGAAAGAACCGTTTGCCGTAGGCGTCTTTGATCCGATGCCAGGTGCGCACGAAATTACCGTACCAGGCCAGCAAGGTGGGATCGTAATAGGGACCAAAACTGTGCCAGTCCTCCAGGACCAGCAGCTTCTCCGTCGCTGCCGAAATCTGGCAGCTGGAGGGCAGCATGGAATTGGGAAAAATATAGCGCGAAATCCAGGGATCACTGGCACGTACCGAGCGATTGCCGGCGATGGTGTGCAGGAGAAACAGGCCGTCGGGATCCAGGCAGCGCCGAACCTTGCGCATGAAGGTGCGATAGCGGCCGGCACCCACATGTTCGAACATGCCCACGGATACGATTCGATCAAATGTGGCGTTCAACTGGCGATAGTCCTTCAGTTGGATGGCAACCGGCAGGCCTGCGCATCGCTGTCGAGCGAAATTGGCTTGTTTTTTAGACACGGTGATGCCGGTTACCTCGACGCCGTATCGCTCGGCGGCGAAGGCGGCCAGCCCGCCCCATCCACAACCGATATCCAGCAAACGCATGCCGGGTTGCAGCTGCAGCTTGCGGCAGATCAGCGCCATCTTGGACTCTTGCGCCTCGTCCAGATTGTGTGCATCTTTCCAGTATGCGCAGGAGTAGTTCATCCATTTGTCCAACATCAGCCGAAACAAATCATTGCCGATGTCGTAGTGGCGACGGCCGATGTCGAACGCCCGGAAGCGGCTCGGCGAACAGGACCAGGCTGCTTTGGCACAGCACCACAGGGCTTTTAGCGACTTTTTGGCTTTTTGGTCCAAGCGCCGTTTCAAGATGCGTTCAAAAAATTGATCCAGGGCCTGGCAGTCCCACCATCCGTCCATATAGCTTTCGCCCAAGGCCATGGATCCGCCAGCCACCAGCCGCTTGAAAAACCGATCATGGTGCACCTGTATGTCCCACGGCCGGCTGCCGTTGACGTCTATTTCTGCAGCGGCCAACAGCTCGTGTATCAGTCGTTCGGGTGAAGTTGTTTTCATGATCCGGCCTCCCTTCCGACGACAAGCGGCGGTGCTTGCCGTATCGTCAAAAGCGATGTGCCAAGCAATGACCGGCAATATCAAAAAAGACCTGCGGGTGAGGCATTCAGTTACACGGGCGGGGTGGACGTTGGCGAAACAGCAACTGCCAGCCATTGGGCAAACGGTCAGATTTTGCGAACCAATGCCCAATATTAATAAAATCCTGCCATGCGGGCAAGGAAAAAGTCTACCACCCGCATCGGGGTTCAAGGCGAAGAAAAGGCGTCCGGGGCCAAGCCATCCCGGCACTCATCGGCCGCTGCGGTATTCGATGACTTTAATGATTCGCATAACAGTTGCATTCACCGGTGTGGCAACGTGATAGTTGTCCCCCAGGGCAACGACGTGGCCGCCAAATATTTCCACCTCGGTTTTTCTGCCGGCCTCCACGTCTTGCAGCATGGAGGTTTTGCCTGTCGGCGAGAGTGTCATCAAAATGTCATCCCATTCATCGAGGTCCGTGGCGCTCAAATCGACACCGGCGCGTTGGGCCAAAAGCACCACTTCCGCCATCAGGGATCGCATCAGCTCCCTGGCCTCGTTGGATGCATGAAAAACAGCATAGGGTGCGCCCAACACGGCCGACGTCTGGTTGATGCCCACGTTGACCATGAATTTCCACCACATGGCGCGCATGATGTCCGACGGCACCTCATTGGGAATGGCGGCCCGGTTCAAGGCTTCCCGGATACGATCCAGGGAGGGGCAGTTGTCGCCTTCGGTTGCCGGACCGAACACGATCTTACCTGGGTTGGCATAGGTGAAGCGGTTGTTCTCGTGCACGGCATCGATGCCCACAGCGATGGCGTAGACCAACTTGTCCATGCCACAGACCGCACCGATGATCGCCTCACTCTCGAGCCCGTTCATTACCGAAAGGATGGCTGTTTCCGGTCCCACCAGTTTCTGGATATCATTTACGGCGCCAGCCAGGTGATGATGTTTCAAGGCCACGATAACCAGGTCGGCCGGTTCGGATACCGTGTCCGCATGAACCGCCTTAAAATGATACAGGCGGTCGTTGACCAGATACGATTTGTTTTTCAGGCGCTCGTAGCGCTGACCCCGTGCCAGGAAGCAAACGTCAAAGCCCACGGCATCGGTGAACATGGCTGCATAGGCGGCGCCCATGGCACCGGCACCCACGATCGCCACCTGTCTTATGTTGCCCATCGTTTATGGCTCCTTAATTTATCGGATGACCAGCCAGGTGCCCAGCAGCATCAGGGCGACGCCAGTGAGACGCTTCAGGGTCATCGGCTGTAGATTTGCCCCCAGCACGCCGAAATGATCGACGACTGCAGCGGCGATAAATTGGGCGGCCACGATGACCGTCATGGCCGCTACCACTCCCAGACGCGCCGTGCCGTATCCGATGCTGCCGACGATCACCAATCCCAGAGCCCCGGAAAGCAAGGCATACCAGGGTACCTGCTGCCAGGCTGCCAGGTTTCCGCCACGATGGAACAGCACTGCCAGCCCGATCAGCACGCCGCCGCCGGCATAGGTAATGAATACGCTCTCCAAGGTGCCGATCTGTTTGTCCATCAGCCCCATGAACTGGGCCTGAAGGGCCACGGCAATACCGCCCGCTGCGGCGATGATGATGATGGGCCAGGAAGTGCTCAATGGTCGGCTCCTCTTTTTGGGTTGCCATCAGTTGACGGCGATCGAGGCACGGCTGCAGCCTTGCCAGACAAAACGGCTACTTATCCGTTTGAATGATCGCCCAATGGTGACCTGGCTGTCTGGCCGCTTTGCCTGCCAACCATGAGTTACCATCCTTGCCGGCAATTGAAAAGTCGCCAGATGGACTTATTATTGCGGAACGCCTCATCGCGCAATCAACACCGCTATTATGGCTGTCCAAGCGAGGAAAATGGTTATGACCTTATTGGAAGCGCGTAACATCACCAAAACCTACAGCGTGGATCGCCGCACCATTAGCGTGCTGAACAATGTCTCTCTGCGCGCCGACAAGGGTGATTTCATTGTCATCACCGGCAGCAGTGGCAGCGGTAAAACCACCTTGCTGACCGTGCTGTCCGGTCTGGATCACCCCACCACGGGCCAGGTGTTGATTGACAACAGGGATATCACCGCGGCTACAGAAGAGGATTTGGCGCCATTGCGCAACCGGACCATCGGCTTTGTGTTTCAATCATTTCATTTGGTGCCATCCATGACGGCAATTGAGAACATCATGTTCCCTGCTGAGTTGATGGGCGCTACCGACGCCGCCATACGCGCTGCCCAATTGCTGTCCCGGGTGGGGTTGTCCAACCGGGCGGATAATTTGCCCAGCCAGTTGTCCGGGGGTGAAAAACAACGGGTTGCCCTTTGTCGGGCCCTGGTCAACCGGCCCAAGCTGCTTTTTGCCGACGAGCCTACCGGCAATCTGGATTCGGATAACGGCAAAACGGTGTTGACCCAACTCATCGACTTGAAAAATGAACATGGGGCCACGCTGGTAATGGTGACCCATAATCCGGAGGTTGCGCAAGCTGCCGACCGCGTGTTGACGCTCAAAGACGGGCACCTGACAGGATAACCGCCCATGCGCCATTTGCCAACGATTTTGCGCCAGCTGCGCCGTTCAAACCGGCAGGCCAGCTTGTTCGTGATCTGTGTGGCCTTGTCCTTGAGTACCTTGACCGCGTTTTCCGGATTTTCCAGAAGCGTCGGGCGCACCCTGTTGAAAGACGCCCGCAGCCTGCATGCCGCTGACATTGTCATCCGATCCTACGATCCCATCTCCCCGTCACTGTCCCGGGCCATCGATGAATTGGTTGATCAGGGTCGGGTCGACCGGGTCAACCTGCACGAATTTTACAGTGTGGTTCGTACACTTGACGAAACGGCCTCCGTGTTGTCCAGCCTAAAAGTGGTTGAACCGGGCTATCCCTTTTACGGCCAAGTTGATTTGAAATCGAAGCGGCCCTTTGGCCAGGTGCTTGCACCCGGTTTGTGCATCGTTGACCAGACCCTGCTGGATCGCAGCGCCCTTCAAATCGGCGATCGACTGAAAGTGGGTTATGCCACCCTCACCATCGCTGACGTGGTGATGGCCGAGCCGGACCGACCGTTGGATCTGTTCACCTTCGGTCCGCGGGTATTTGTTCACGGCGCGGACCTTTCGGCACTGGGCCTGATCGCCACCGGAAGCCGTATTCAACGGGTGGTGTTGTTAAAGGTATTCGATCCACATCAAATAGATGCCATTACGGCCGGGTTAAGGCGGGCTGCGCCCGAGGAAAAGGAACGCATCGACACTTACTTGACGGCCAGATCCGCCGTAAAACGGTTTTTAGACACCTTTCTCTTTTTCATGAAACTGGTTGGGCTTTTCATTCTGATGATATCCGGATTGGGCATTCAGAGCACCCTTACGGCCCTGTTCAATGAAAAAAAGAGTACCATCGCCGTGATGAAAACCGTGGGTGCCGGCAGCCGATTCATCATCACCCATTTCCTACTCATGGTACTGGTGCTGGGCGCGGCTGGAACCGTCACCGGTATTCTGGCCGGGGCAACCGTTCAATGGGGCTTGGCCTGGTTGATGGCGCCGCTTTTGCCTGAAGGCTTAGGCGTGGCCATCTCGTGGTCCGGGGTGACCGAGGGCCTCCTGTTGGGATTCTTCGTTGTGGTCCTATTTTCACTGTTGCCCCTGTACCGGCTTCGGCAAATGCGTCCGGTGACCATTTTCAACCGGCAGCCGTCGGCTGGGATCAAGCGCTGGCCCTATTACCTTTCCGGCGGATTGATCTTGCTTTTTTTTCTGGGCCTGGTCCTGTGGCACATGCGCGACATCCGCTTCGGTTTCTATTTTGTCGGCGCTGTCGGCGCCTTGATCGTGGCCGCGGGCCTGTTGGCCCAGCTGATGCTGGGCATCATCAAACGCCTGCCGGTGGGGAACCTGATCCTGCGCCAGGCCATTAAGGGCTTGTTCCGTCAGGGCAATGCCACCCGGGCCATCATGATTACCTTGACCGCGTCTCTGGCCGTTATATTCGGCGACCACCTTATCGAGAAAAATCTGACGGCTACCTTTGTGCAGTCATTTCCAGCCGATGCGCCCAACGCCTTTTTCGTGGACATCCAACCCGACCAAACCGAGGCCTTTTCAGAGGCCATCGGCGGTCCGGTCCAGTTTTATCCGATCGTAAGGGCTCGCATCACTGCCGTGAACGGCCAAACCATCGACCGGCGCCGCGAGGGACAAAAACGGCGCGACAACCTGTCGCGGGTGTTCAATCTCACCTACCGGAATGAATTGTTGGCAGATGAAACGCTGATCGATGGCAGCAGCCTTTTTCGCAGCGATTGGACCGAGCCCCAGGTGTCGATCATGGATACGGTAACCGAGATGCGGGCGATGAAAATCGGCGATCGC